>JAHDDF010000728.1 GCA_020629475.1 Saprospiraceae bacterium | reverse complement strand
AAGAGGAGGTAGCCATCCTCGTAGGTGTTATCACTGACGGACAAACCGTGGAGAAAACCACGGAATATTTGGATGAATTAGAATTTTTGGCGGAAACGGCGGGCGCTAGAACCGTAAAACGTTTTACCCAAAAACTAAAGCACCCTAATACCCGCACTTACGTGCAAAAAGGTAAGGCGGAGGAAATCCGCCAATACATCGAAGATAACGAGGATATTTCCTTGGTGATTTTCGATGACGACCTTACCGGCAAACAGGTAAGTATCCTTGAAGAGGAATTCAAGATAAAAATCTTGGATCGGAGTAGTTTGATCTTGGATATTTTTGCCAATAGGGCTCAAACGGCACAAGCCAAAACCCAGGTAGAGCTAGCACAGATGCAATACCTATTGCCTAGACTACGTGGTCTTTGGACGCACTTGGAGCGGCAGCGGGGTGGTATCGGTATGAGAGGACCGGGTGAAACGGAAATCGAGACGGATAGACGTATCGTACGGGATAAAATTTCCTTGCTCAAAAAGAAGCTGGAAAAAATCGATCAGCAAAACGTTACCCGCAGGAAGCAGAGAGGTAAAATGATTCGCGTTTCCTTGGTAGGGTATACCAACGTAGGTAAATCCACCTTGATGAATACCTTGAGTAAGTCGGAGGTGTTTGCTGAAAATAAACTCTTCGCGACTCTGGATACTACTGTAAGAAAAGTGGTTTTCGGAACCATGCCTTTCCTGTTATCGGATACGGTAGGATTCATCAGGAAGTTACCGCACCACTTGGTGGAGTCCTTCAAATCTACCTTGGACGAAGTTCGCGAAAGCGATATCCTCATTCACGTGGTAGATATTTCCCACCCGCAACACAGGGATCACATAGAATCGGTAAACTCCATTCTTTCCGAATTGGGCTCCATCGATAAACCAACCCTTTACGTTTTCAATAAAATTGATCTTTTCCGCGAGGAAACCTACGACGATTACTTGGAGGAAGAGGTCAAGCAAAACATTGAAACCGAATTACAGGAGAATTTGGAGAACGATTACAACGCTACCTCAGTCCTGATTTCCGCCAAGAACAAGGAAGGAATCACTGAGTTACGCGCAGGTCTTCAAACCGTAATCGAGAAAGAATACGTGAAGCGTTACCCTTACCAAAAGCGACATTGGTAGTTGGGATGATTCTTGTACATTTGCCTGCATTGAGGAAGAAAATAGATGTAAGGCGTAAGATATAAGATGTAAGATTGGGTTTAAGCATTCCAAAACCCAATCTTACATCTTACGTCTTACATCTTATGTCTTATAAAAAAGACATCATGAATCCGATACTAGAGAAATACGCCCATCTACTTGTAAA
>JAHDDF010000191.1:4071-8354 GCA_020629475.1 Saprospiraceae bacterium | reverse complement strand
TACAAATAAATCTCCTTCCCCTTATCGGCGAATTCCTTGGATTTTTCCGCCATGCCTTTGGCTATGGTTTCCTTGTCCGCGTCGGTGAAGCCGTTTTCCTTGGCGTAGTCCCTTACCTCTTGGGTAATTTTCATGGAACAGAATTTAGGACCGCACATAGAGCAGAAATGCGCCACTTTGGCACCATCGGCAGGAAGCGTTTCATCGTGGAATTCCCTTGCCGTGTCCGGGTCCAAGGAAAGATTGAATTGATCTTCCCAACGGAACTCGAAACGGGCTTTGGATAATGCATTGTCACGGTAATAAGCACCGGGATGCCCCTTAGCCAAATCCGCAGCGTGTGCTGCGATTTTGTAGGTGATTACACCATCCTTTACGTCCTTTTTATTCGGTAATCCCAAGTGTTCCTTGGGTGTTACATAACAAAGCATGGCACAACCGAACCATCCAATCATAGCGGCACCGATACCGGAAGTAATATGGTCATAACCCGGCGCGATGTCCGTAGTTAATGGACCAAGCGTATAGAAAGGAGCCTCATGACATTCCTTAAGTTGCTTGTCCATGTTTTCCTTGATCATGTGCATGGGAACGTGGCCCGGACCCTCGATCATGACTTGGACATCGTGTTTCCAAGCGATTTTGGTCAATTCACCCAAGGTTTCCAACTCAGCGAATTGAGCCTCGTCATTGGCATCCGCGATGGAACCCGGACGAAGACCGTCACCCAAGGAGAAAGCTACGTCATACGCCTTCATGATTTCACAGATATCCTCGAAGTGGGTGTACAAGAAATTCTCCTTGTGGTGCGCCAAACACCATTTTGCCATGATGGAACCACCTCTGGAAACGATTCCTGTTACACGTTTAGCGGTAAGGGGAACATAACGAAGTAGAACACCGGCGTGGATGGTGAAATAATCCACTCCTTGTTCCGCTTGTTCGATGAGGGTATCACGGAATACTTCCCAAGATAAATCCTCCGCTTTACCGCCCACTTTTTCAAGGGCTTGGTAAATGGGAACGGTTCCCACGGGAACCGGGCTATTCCTGATAACCCATTCGCGGGTTTCGTGGATGTTTTTACCGGTGGAAAGATCCATGATGGTATCCGCGCCCCAACGGCAAGCCCAAACGGCTTTTTCTACTTCTTCCTCGATACAGGAAGTAACGGCGGAGTTACCGATATTGGCGTTAATCTTTACCAAGAAGTTCCTTCCGATGATCATCGGCTCGGATTCCGGGTGGTTGATGTTGGAAGGGATGATGGCACGTCCTTCCGCTACCTCTTTTCTTACGAATTCCGCCGTGATGTACTCCTTGGGAGTATTGGCACCAAAGCTGTTTCCTTCATGTTCTACTCCACGATCCATCACTTCTTGGATACGCTGGTTCTCACGGATGGCGATGTATTCCATTTCAGGCGTGATGATTCCCTTTTTTGCGTAGTGCAATTGGGAAACGTTTTGACCTTCCTTGGCTTTAAGCGGTGTGGCAAGGTGCTTGAAACGGATGTAATCCAATTCATCATCATGCAAGCGTGCCTGCCCGTACATGGAAGTCATGCCCGGAAGTTCCTCTACGTCACCGCGCTCACGGATCCATTTTTCCCTAAGACGGGGAAGACCCTTGTGGACATCGATTTCGAAATTTTGATCCGTGTATGGTCCCGAGGTGTCGTAAACGGTTACACTTGGATTTTTTTCGATTTCACCGGTGAATGAAGCCTTGGTGTCCGTTAGGTGAATGACACGCATGGCAACGTTCACGTCCTCATGGATTTCACCTTTTACGTAGATTTTTTCGGAGTTAGGGAAGGGCGTTCTTGTAATAACGTCCTTATTTGGAATCCTTTCTTTTCTCATTGAAATTGGATGTTTTCTTTCGTAACAATATTAACCGCCGGCGGTTGCGGTGATGATGAGGATATCGTCTCCCGGCTTAAGGATGGTGTTCATCCAATCCGATTTGGGAATAACCTCATGGTTTACCGCTACGGCAATGCCCTTGCCATCTGTAATGTCCTTTTTCTCCAATACCGATTTGAGGTTGTCCCCTTCTTCGGCAACGAATTCGGAACCGTTTACGGTTACGAGCATGGGATGGTCGTTTTTATCAAAAAAATTAGGTGGAAAGGGCGGGGAAGGGCAAAGAAGTATTTCTTGCCTACTTTTCCCTACGGCAGTACAAGCTGCATCAGGTAATGAGGGTATGATCTCAGCCCGCCCGGGCACCCCTAAAGTTATCATTGCAAATATAATGAAATTCAAATTGAAAATTCAGGTGCAACCTTCGGTGATAAACCGGCGTTATTCATTAGAGAACAGTAGTGATTTATAGAGCTTTAGTCCTTTTTTTGGAAAAAGTCAAGTTTTTTTGTTTTAAAATGAAACTTTTTACCTGATTCTTGCGTAAGACATATTGAATGCAAAGGAGATATTAAGTATTATGAGGCAGTTAAAGATTACGAATAAGATTACGGCGAGGGAGAGTTTAGCCTTGGACAAGTATCTTAATGATATCGGTAAAATCGATATGTTAAATGCTGAGGAAGAGGCTGAAATGGCAAGAAGGATCCGCGCCGGGGATCAAGCGGCTTTAGAGCGCTTGACCAAAGCCAACCTTCGTTTTGTGGTTTCCGTAGCGAAACAATACCAAAACCAGGGTCTTTCCTTAAGTGATTTGATCAATGAAGGAAATGTAGGTTTGATGAAAGCGGCACGCCGCTTTGATGAAACCAAAGGATTTAAGTTCATTTCCTATGCCGTTTGGTGGATTCGTCAATCCATCCTTCAGGCGATTGTTGAGTATTCACGTATCGTTAGGCTTCCCCTGAATAAGGTAGGTTCTTATAATAAGGTGAATGAGGCGTTTTTGTCTTTCGTCCAGAAATTCGAGCGCGAACCCACCCATGAGGAACTGGCTGATTTGCTAAACCTTAAACCCAAGGAGGTCCGTGATATGTTAAAAGGTGGTTCCCGCCATCTTTCTTTCGACGCACCGATTTCAAGTGACGAGGGCGCATCCACGATGCTGGATGTGATGCACATTGAATCCGGCACTGATCCCGATGAAAAATTAATGAAGCAATCCTTGAAGGATGAGGTGGCGCACGGTTTGTCCTTGCTTTCGCCGCGTGAGGTAGAGGTTTTGTCTTCCTACTACGGTTTGAACGGGCATAAGTCCTTGACCTTGGAGGAAATCGGAGACTTGTACGGTTTAACACGTGAGCGCGTACGTCAAATTAAGGAGCGAGCTATTCGCAGGCTTCGGAAATCTTATAATAGAAATGCCTTGAAATCTTATTTGGGGCAATAGGACTAATCATTCAAGCATCTTGAAAACCGAATGAATGATTAAGGGCTAACCGGAATTCCGGCTAGCCCTTTTGTTTTATCGGTAAGTAAAGGATTCTTACTCGTCCTTATTTTCTTTATCCTTCTTCTTCCAAGGTGGTTTAAAGCCACCGATACCGTCTTTGATGGCATCTTTTACTTGATCACCTTTTCCGTCGAGAGCATCGTCGATTTTATCCCCAACCGCGCCACCGATTTGATCTTTTACTTCATCTACCTTGTCGCCGGCAACTTCCTCGATTTTATCGCCTACCGCCTCTTCAATTTTATCGGTGACTTGTTCGGTCACCTCATCCACCTTTTCGTCAATCTTATCGGTCACCTGATCCTTGATTTCGTCTACCTTGTCTTCCACGATTTGAGTCGCTTCATCTACCTTGTCATTGACGATGGTTTTTACGGAATCAACCGCCTTATCACCCAAGTCCTTGATGGAATCCACTACGGCATCCTTGACGGTGGTTTCCCCGTCCTCGCTTAAGGATACCTTCTTCACTTTTATCTGTGGTTTTTTGATATCCCCTAGAAGCTGTAAGGTAACATGAACCGTATTCCCGGTATTCAGGTCCAAGCCTATTTCTGCGGCTTTGCTATTTAGGAAATCGAATCCTGAATCCGCTAAACCACCTAATTTTCCTTTTCCGATCAATTCTTTAGGAACCGCCATTTTAACCAGGTAATCAATACTTTGGTCAAAGCCGTGTGAACCACCGATACTCATTTTTACATCCTTGATTTCGGTGGGGAATTCCTCGATAAGGACCCTGCCGTCAACCACGGAAAACTTGTTGATGGTGTTTTTGATTTTTACGTCGTCCTTGAGGTATTTCACGTTCAAGGTATTCGCAATGGACTCAATGGGCTTGAAATTCTGCACGAGGGCATCCAAGGTTTCGAGCATACCATCCGCAGTAAGGGAATTCAGGT
>JAHDDF010000191.1:0-3971 GCA_020629475.1 Saprospiraceae bacterium | reverse complement strand
AATTTGGTGATATCATAACCGAATTCGAAGGTAGGATTAGACTTATCTGAAGTATCATATCCTCCTACCAACTTTGCCCTTCCTCCAAGAAGGTCAGCTACGACATCCGTGAGATCTACTTTTTCGTCTTTTACGTCCAATTTTCCCTTGACGTTTTTCAGGGTCATATTGGTATAAATCACCTCCTTGGCATCCGCGTTGATTTCAATGGCGTATTCCTTGGGAACGAGGTAAACTTCGGTTGGTGCTTCATCCGTGGTTTCTTCTGCTGTATCCGCTGTAGCTGATTCGTCATAGGTCAAATCCATGAGTTCGTTAAGATCTAACTTATCTGACTTGACATTGATTTTACCGCTGAGGGTTTCACCATCATATAGATAAGGAAAAACATTGGTGATTTTTCCGTTCGCCTCGATATCACTTTTCCCGATTTTGGTGCCCAATCTTTCAAATTCTACCGCATCAGGCGTAAAAGAACCTTTTGCCACGGTATTTTTCAGGACATAATCCTCGTAAAGGATTTCATTCATCTCAGCATCCAAGTTAAACTTGAATCTATCGAACATTTCGGCTTCCTCCGTTTCCTCGCTGACAGGAATGGTGTTTTCTTCTTCCGTTTCTTCTTCGCTTAGCCATTCATTAGCATTAAATTTCTTGGAACGGAGAGTTAATTGACCGGTCATCGTTTTATCCGGCGCGAAATACGCCAAGATATTATCCAAGGTGCCGGATGCTTTAATATCACTACTTCCCAGGATAGCGGTAAAGTCGTTCAACTTTACGTTTTGCGGCGTAAAGTCCATCTGTGCGGACTCTATCATGACTAAAGGCATGCCTTCAGCTTTGTAGTCCATATTTTCCAATTTGAGGTTTCCTTTCATGTCCACCTTCTCGTATTCCTCGTTATCGATGTAGGACATTTTTGCCTTGGTCTCAACATCGGCAGTAATGATTCCTTTCATGGATTTTACGCCTTCCACGGGGAATGCTTGGGATAACTCCTCCAAGTTGATAACACCATTTACCTTAGCGTCAACATCCGGATCGGACATCGGAGTACGAAGCTTTAGGTTGGCATCAAAAGGATTCTGTCCAAGAAGCATATGGAATTTGGGGATGTCCACGGTCATGGCATCCAAATTGGATGAAGGGCTATTTACCTTGATGTTGGTTTGAATTTCCTTCATTCCTAAAGGAAGGTCAGGATATTTGAAAGAACCATTCGCTACATCCAAATCCACGTTGAATGCGGGCATTGTTTTTTCGTTATAGGTTCCCTTGACCTTTGCACCGAATTTGAAAGTTCCGTCTGCCTCAATGCCTTCAAAATCCTTGGTATATGCACCCGGAATCATGGAAAGTAAATGCCTGAATTGGGTGGATGGTGCATCAAAAGCGAGATCCATATTAATATCGTCACCCTTCATTTGTGTCCAACCTTCCGTGTTGATTTCTAGGGCATTTAATTTAATGTTGTTGTCCTTTAGGGTGAATTTCATATTGTCCATATCGGCATTAACGGTCACGTCTGCCGCTAATTTTGCCTTGGATAGGTAAGAAGTCCCTCCGGATTTTGCCGTTAATCCACCGATATTGGTTTTAGTAATCAAATCATACACGGAAGCCGTGAAATCCCCGGAACCGGAATGATTTAAGTCCTTTAGTTCCAAATAAGTATTGGATGATCTATCATCATATACGAAGGAACCCTCCTTGATGAAGTATTCCTTTAGATTGAGTTGGAATTCCGTGGTTTCGTTACTTTCCTCCGTGGTTTCTCCCGTGGATTTCACGATATCGTAATTGGCAGAGCCATCCTTTAATACTACGATATTGATATCCGGTTTTACCAATCCGATAGAGTTAACGGAAATGGGTTGGTCGCTTTGGATAACGGACATTAGATCCATTGATAAATCCAAGCGTTCCATTTTTGCCAATTTGTTCCCCTTGAATTTTTCTACTCCTTCAACATCCAATCCTTCTAATGAGAATGTGAGTTCCGGGAAGTTCTTGAACAATGAGAGTGAAACATCCTTAAAATCAACTTTGGCGTTTACGTTTTTATTGATTTCCGTTTTTGCTATTTCCAATAATTTATCCTTAAAGAAATAAGGAATAGCGATAGCGGCTCCCACCAGTAACACAATGAAAAGGAGGGAAAAAATGAATAAACGCTTTATGATTTTCCTGAATTTGGACTTTGCCATAATCTGAAGAAATTATTTCGGTTTTCTGCTTGAGCTTAGAGATGCTGTGTAAAAAAACGAGGCATCTCTTTACACCCCTTATAGATGCATTCAAATCTTAATCCATTCGGAATGATTCGTTAAAAATAACGAAAAAGAAGGCGGTTTGTGTGTATAAGGGGCAAAAGAAAAAGGTCCGGCGGGAATTCCCGTCGGACCTTTCCTATATCAAAGGGCGACTTGCGTTTATGGACGCTTAGCTTCCGCCTTTTTTCTAGCCAATGCGGAACCGGAATCCTTTTTGGAGCCGCTTGTAGCTTTCAAGGATTTCATGGTATCGTTTACTACCGGCGTTGCCACGAAGATGGAGGAGTATGTACCCACAAGAACACCAATCAACAAGGCAAATGCGAATCCTTTGATGGAACCGCTACCGAAGATGAAGAGAATCAATACTACGAATAGGGTAGTCAAGGAGGTAATGATCGTACGGGAAACCGTAGAGCTTACCGCGGAGTTGATGATTTCCTCTTTGGACTTTCCTGCGTAGCTGTTCATGAACTCACGGATACGGTCGAATACTACCACCGTATCATTAATGGAGTAACCTACTACCGTAAGCAATGCCGCGATGAATGCTTGGTCGATCTCCATGGACCAAGGGAAGATACCCCAGAAGATGGAGAAGATGGAAAGTACTACAAGAACGTCGTGGAACAATGCCGTTACCGCACCCAAGGAGAACTGCCACTTACGGAATCGGATAAGGATATATCCGAAGATAAGCAAGAGGGCAAATATGGTAGCGTAGATGGAACTTGATCTAATATCATCCGCGATGGTCGGATTCACCGTAAAGGATTGTGTAACCCTTGTCCCCGAGCTTGAGGAATTGGTAAAGTCGGATTCTTTCAAACCGGAATCCAAGGAAGTAATACCTGAATATAGAGCTTTCAGTACCTCTGCATCAGCTTCTTTTCCTTTCTGTTCGATAAGGTGTTTAGTGGTAATCGCGAAGCGATTGGCGGCACCGTCGAAGGATTTAACTACAGGATCATTTCCGCCAAAAGCAGGCTTCAATGCGGAACGTATAGCTTCCGTATTCGTATCAACGCTTTGCGCGAACTCAACGGTATAACTACGGCCACCGGCGAAATCAACACCAAGGTCAAAACCTCTAGCGAACATGGAGATAATACCACCGATGATGATAACACCTGAAATCGCGTAAGCAATCTTACGCTTACCTAACCAGTCGATATTCAAATTAGCGAATACGTTCTTGGACCAACCCATGTGGAAGGACATGTCTTTTCCTCTGGAAATGGTCCACCAGTCGATGATTAGACGACCCAAAAGAACCGCTGTAATCAAGGACATTACCACACCGATAGCAAGAACTACGGCGAAACCTTTCACGGGACCTAGACCGAAGTATCCGAGAACGAACGCGGTAAGAAGGGTAGTAACGTTGGCATCGATGATGGCGGAATAAGAGTGACGGAAACCGTCCTTAATTGCCACCAAGAGGGTTTTGCCATCTCTCAATTCCTCACGGATACGCTCGTAGATGATTACGTTGGCATCCACCGCCATACCGATGGTCAATACGATACCCGCGATACCGGGCAAGGTAAGTACTGTACCCCAGCTTGATAAAGCACCGAAAATGAAGATGATGTTCGCCAATAGTGCTAGGATAGAAACCATACCACCTCCTCCATAGTAAGCTACCATGAAGAGAAGTACCATTACGAAACCGATAATCAAGGCGGTAATGGA
>JAHDDF010000727.1 GCA_020629475.1 Saprospiraceae bacterium | reverse complement strand
ATGACGAATACAATTCCGAGGAGAATCGTGAAATCCGCAATGCGACCACGGAACTAGCGGATGATCTTGCCCAAGTAAGGCAGGAAATCCTTTACGTGGAAACGGCACCAACGGACGTAATCTCCAAGGAGGAATACGACCGTGTACGTAAGGAGAACGAGGAGCGCATCTCTTCCTTGGAAAGAGAAATGCGTAAACTACGCAAGCGTACCCGTAAGGCGGAAAAACGGGCTGAGGAAGCGGAACGGATCCTAGCGAATGCCGATAGACCAAAGACGATTAATAATCCTTCCCGTGCCAACGACAATAAGCCCAAGGAGGAAACGGTGGTTATCACTACCCCTACCCCTCCAAGGACGGAAACGGTGGTGGTTACACGCCCGGATACGGAAGCCGAAGCAAGATACCAAGCAAGGATTTCAAAATTGGAAGCTGAAATCCAATCCTTGAAATCCAATAATGCCTCTTCCAATACTTCCGGGAAAGCGGAAATCAATGCCTTGAAAACCCGCATCGCGGATTTGGAAAGGAGTTTAAAGGTGAGCCAAGCTACCGGCGAAAGCGATGCTAAGACCTTGGCGTACATTAGTTCCCTTGAAGGGAAGTTGGATGCCATGAATAGCCGTTTGGACGCGACGCTCAATGAATTGAACATTATCAAAAACCGTCCTAATCCTGAACCGCAAGTTACCGTGGTTACACCGCCCCCGTCCCGATCGGAGCTAATTGCAACTAGCAATCCCGCCGCGGATGCGATTGCACGTATAGGTGTTGTAAATGTTTATTTCGATAGTGGTAAATCATCCATTAAATCGGAGTTTTATAACGATTTGAACCGTGTGGTTTCCTTGATGCTACAGTATCCGGAAACAACCGTTAATCTTATCGGATTTACGGATAAATCAGGAAATCCTACGACAAACCTTCGTTTGTCCCAGAGCCGTGCAAGCTCGGTTGCTGACTTTTTAAAAATGAGAGGTGTGGATAGAAGCAGAATCAGAACCGGTTCTAAGGGAGACTCTGAAGCGGTTCAACTTAAAGATCCTTTCTCCAGAAGGGTTGAAGTAAGATTAAATACTTACTAAACGCAAGTATAAAATTTTGCAAAGCATCCTGTGACAAACCTACTTTAAACAATGCGCCCCGGTATTTTCCGGGGCGTTTTTTCATCTTTT
Source organism: Saprospiraceae bacterium (assembly GCA_020629475.1). Taxonomy (GTDB): domain Bacteria; phylum Bacteroidota; class Bacteroidia; order Chitinophagales; family Saprospiraceae; genus JAHDCE01. The sequence goes on along the minus strand of JAHDDF010000727.1, from coordinate 178 downwards.
CAGGAAAGGAATTATTAGATGTTACCGCGAAAAATTGATTTGTTAAGTATTAATTCCCCTGTCCTATTGTCCCGGCATAACAATAAATTTGGGACATTCTATCCCAAGTAATTTCAACTCGATAAAACATTACATACTACTATAAATAATCACAATGGAAGAGAAAAATCAAGAACAA
>JAHDDF010000190.1 GCA_020629475.1 Saprospiraceae bacterium | reverse complement strand
GATTTCCGCCCCTTGTAAGTCCTTGGATTTTATGCGTATTTCTTTCATCGTCTTCTATCTTTTTGTCACCCCGACAGTTTTGATACTCAACCTACATAACTAAGAGTTAGGCTCAATTAGGTAAATCTGTTGCTGGACTTTCAACTAGGTGCTCCTCTAAAATATTGTTATTCAGACGTTAGACAGTTGTTTACTAAAGTAACAGAACGGAGTCTAACATCTTGATTTTTAGTTAAATGCATCAAGCTGAGATAACAACACGATTGCCTATCAGAGCCAAGAGTTAACTACAAGTTCCTTTCTTTGGGATTAATTATCCAAATATTAGGAATTCATTCCTCATTTTTAATTCTTCATTCTTCATTATCAAGCCACCTCTTTCCCTTCAGCCGCTTCCCAAAGGATGTACCAATCTTCCCTCTCCAATTTGATTTTCATCGCTTCCATCGCCGCCCAAACCCTCTGGGATTTGCTGGTCCCGATTACGGGTAGAATACCTGTTGGGTGCGCATTCAAGAAAGCAAGCAGCAATTGATCCAAGGAACATTCATACTTTTCGCATAGCGGTTTTGCCGCTAGGAGAATCCTTTCCGTTTCCGCATCGGGGTTCTCGGAAAAGAATCTACCGCCGCCTAGGGGAGACCAAGCCATTATCGGTAATCTATACCTGTGGCATTGATCAATGGTGCCATCTGTAAATGCTTTCCTTTGCCCTAAGGAAACTTCCACTTGGTTGGTACAAAGCGCTACCTTATCATTCATAAGATCAAACTGTGCGGGAGAGAAGTTGGAAACCCCGAAATCAATGATTTTATCTTGCTCATTCAGGATTTGAACCGCCTCGGAAATTTCGTCCGGGTCCATCAAGAAATCCGGTCTGTGGATCAGCAGAACATCAATATGATCCGTACCGAGTGCTTTCAAGGATTTTTCCACGGACTCAATGATGTACTCCTTGGAGGAGTCATATGATTTTATACGGTTTTCGGGGCGATTTTCACTTTGGAAACGAATACCGCATTTGGTGATAATTTGGATTTTATCCCTCAAGCCCGGTGCCTCTTTCAAAGCATTACCGAATTCTTCCTCGGTTGTGAAATGCCCGTAGATATCGGCATGGTCAAAAGTGGTAGCACCCATCTCCACGCATTGTTCAATAAAGGTGCGGTATTGCTTGGTGTCAAAACCGGCTCCCCAAGAGCCAAGGCGCATGGCACCGACGATTACCGGGGAAAATGGAACCCTTGTTTGCATATGGTTGATTTTTTCTTCGTCGGCGAATTTACGCCGACTGAATCATTATCAGGTATACGACGTACTAAATTCCGTACAAATTAGCATCTTCGCATATGCATTGTAAATGAGATTAAAATCTATTTCAAGGCACAAATCCCCACGCGATTGCGTTTTACAAGCAGAATTACGGGTATGAAACGAATCATCTTTTCTCTTTTCCTTATTATTCCATTTGCCCTTTACGGGCAAAAATACTCGAATGAGTTCCTGGCAATCGGTGCCGGTGCCCGTGCCCACGGTATGGGTCAAACGGGTGTTGTTCTTAGTACGGATGCTTATTCGCCTTATTGGAATCCGGCGGGAATGTCGGGTATTGAATCCGATTTACAGGCGGCATTCATGCACGCCGAGTGGTTTGCGGGTGTAGGTAATTACGATTATTTCTCCATCGTAAAGCCACTTCACAACGAAAAGAAGGACGTGAAACGTGCCGTTGGTTTTTCAATGGTTCGTTTCGGGGTGGATGATATCCCTAATACCCTGAGTTTATACAATGATGATGGTACGGTAAATTACGACAACATCGTTCCGTTCTCTTCCGCGGATTATGCTTTTATGCTGAGTTATGCCCAGTCTTTATGGGCGGGTGGAGCAGGGGAACTATATCTCGGTGGGAACGCTAAAATCATTTATAGGACGATAGGTCCTTTCGCAAAAGCTCGCGGGTTTGGTGTTGATTTGGGTTTGCAATTCCATACGGAACGCTTTTCCTTTGGATTAATGGCAAGGGATGCCTCCAATACCTTTAATGCTTGGAGTTTTAATTTCACGGATGAGGAGAAACAAATCCTAGCTCTTACGGACAATGATATCCCTATTTCTTCCTTGGAGGTTACCCGCCCTACCTTCATCTTAGGTTCCGCATTTAAGGACCGTTGGGGGAAAGTGGGATTGGCAACGGAGTTGAACCTTAGAATGACTACGGATGGTCAAAGAAATACCTTGATTTCCGGAGGTGTTAGTATTGATCCTGCCTTTGGATTAGAAGTAGATTATAATGAAGTGGTATACTTGAGAGGCGGACTCAATAATTTCCAAAGGGAATTGGATATCGACCAAAACGAGAATTTAACCATGGCACCTACGCTAGGAATCGGGGTTGAGTTTTTCGCGATAAAAATCGATTACGCATTTACCGATATCAGTAATACGTCCCAGCAGACATACTCTCACGTGGTATCCTTATTGGTCGATTTGGATTTTGATTATCTTCGCAAAGCCGCAAGAAACACCCGCTAATCTCCCTCCAATGTCAGGTCTTTTGACCTGACGTAAATCCAACCCCATTGTCAGGTCTTCCGACCTGACAAAAAAAGATAAACGGAGAAAACAAAGACAAATGCTACTGAACGCAAAGAGAATCCTAAGCCTATGTCTCCTTTTAACTTTCACGATCCTTTCCGTGAAAGCGCAGGCTCCTAAATTCAGTAATGAATTCCTTGCCATTGGTGTTAGTGCTGATGCTCATGGAATGGGTACGGCGGTAGTTGCCGGCGTAAATGATGGTACGGCAGGATATTGGAATCCTGCTGGTTTGTCATTATTGGAACCATCTTTTCAGGTAAATGCCATGCATGCCGAATGGTTCGGGCAAGTAGCCAATTACGATTATATCTCCTTTGCCAAATCATTAGACGGTGCTTCAGCTCCTTCAGCGGTATCCGTTTCCGTTATTCGATTGGGTATCGATAATATTCCTTATACCTTCAATTTGATTGGTCCGGACGGTTCCGTAAATTATGATGCCGTAACACCATTTTCCGCTGCTGATTATGCCATTATGGTGTCCTATGGTCGTGATTTTTCCAAGAAGATTCCGGGCTTACGCCTAGGAGGAAATACGAAGATCATTTACCGCACCGCAGGAAGATTCGCTAAGGCTTGGGGCTTTGGTTTGGATTTCGGGGCGCAATATGACTTCAAGGATTTTACCTTCGGTATCATGGCAAGGGACGTTACCTCCACCTTTAATGCGTGGTCTTTTTCCTATACAGATGAAGAATTGGGTGTTTTACAACTTACGGGCAATGAAGTATCCGAAAACTCCTTGGAGGTAACCACCCCCACATTCATTTTAGGAGCGGGTTATGGCAAACGTTTTTCCGAGGATAAAATCGGTTTCAAAGGAGAGGTGGATTTTGAATTTACCACCGATGGTCAAAGAAACGTACTGATTAGTTCAGGTGCCATTAATATTGATCCCTCTTTGGGTTTCCAAGTAGATTATAACCGGTTTGTATTTCTAAGGGCTGGGCTTACCAATTTCCAAAGGGTATTACGGGACGACGGAAACAAGTCTCTCATCGTTCAGCCTAATATTGGTGTTGGCGTAAAAATTGGCTCCTTTGAAGTGGATTATGCCTTGACCAATGCCGCCGGCGCATCCGATATCAATTATTCCCACGTCATCTCCTTGGGGATTAACTTCGACCGCAGGGAGAAAAAGGAACCCGTAATTTTGGACGCTATTCCTGAAGTTCCGGAGAATAATTAATAGAAGACCCTCACATTTTTCCATTTTTCCCTCTATAATTGGGCAAGAAACTTGGATTTGCCCACTTGGATAGAAAAACGGAAATACTAAAAGAATTTTGGGGATTTGATTCATTCCGCCCTTTGCAGGATGAAATCATAGACTCCGTCTTGAACGGAAAGGACACCCTTGCCCTCATGCCAACCGGTGGAGGAAAGTCTCTTTGTTTTCAAGTACCTGCCTTAGTAGAGGATGGCGTTTGTCTCGTTATTTCCCCCTTGATTGCCTTAATGAAGGATCAGGTGAAGAACCTGAGGAAACGTGGTATTAAAGCGGATGCCGTTTTTTCGGGCATGCATTATAAGGAGATAGACAGAATTATTGACAATGCCGTTTACGGGGACACGAAGCTTTTGTACGTTTCACCCGAGCGTTTGCAAACGGATATCCTCAAGGAACGCATCAAGAAAATGAACGTTTCCTTACTTGCGATCGATGAAGCGCATTGCGTTTCCCAGTGGGGGTATGACTTCCGTCCGGCTTATCTAAATATCCCTGAATTCAGGAAGTTGATTCCTTATACGCCCTTGCTTGCCCTTACGGCTACGGCAACACCTGATGTAGTAGATGATATCCAAGAAAAATTAGCGTTCAAACCTGAAGCCGGTATTTTCCAAAAAAGCTTCGGTCGCTCTAACCTTTCATATTCGGTATTCCAAGAAGAGAACAAGCGGGTAAAGCTCTTTGATATTCTTTCCAAAGTAAAAGGTAGCGGGGTTGTGTATGCCGGTACAAGAAGGAAAACCAAGGACATTGCCGTTTACTTATACCGCAAAGGGATTTCAGCTGAATTTTACCATGCCGGCTTAACGCCTGATCAAAGGTCCAAGAAACAGGATGATTGGATATCCGGGAAAATAAGGATAATGGTTGCGACCAATGCCTTCGGGATGGGGATTGATAAACCGGATGTCCGTGTAGTGGTCCATATGGATTTACCCAATAATTTAGAAGCTTACTTCCAAGAAGCGGGTAGGGGAGGTAGAGACGGGAAAAAGTCTTATTCCGTCTTGTTATATAGCCCTAAGGATAAATCCACATTGGAAAAACAATACGAGCAATCCTTCCCTGAATCCGGGGAGATAAAAAGGGTATGGCAAGCGCTGGGTTCCAAGTACCAACTAGCCATTGGAGCCGGCAAAGGGGATAGTTTCGATTTTGATTTGATCCCGTTTTGCGAAACCTATTCCTTGGACATCGTAAAAACCCATTCCGCCTTGAAAATCTTGGAACAAGACGGATGGTTAACCTTAAGTGAGGCGGTTCATTTACCGCCAACCGTAAAGTTTATTGTAGAAAAGGAGGCGTTATATGATTATCAGTTGAAAAACAAGAAATTAGATAAACCCATCCGGAGGATTTTGCAAACCTACCAAGGAGGTTATAACCGATTGATTCCCCTGAAAAACATGGGGCGCTTAGCCGGTTCCTTGAAATGGAGCCAGGAGCATTTAATCAAGGCTTTGGAAATCCTACACCGGGATGAGATTATCGAATTCCGACCGGCTAAGGATAAACCGCAGATTACCTTCCTTAGGGAACGACGGGGAGCCAATGACCTACAACTAAATAAGGAGCGTTACGATTTCAGAAAAGAACGCCATTTCTTTAGGATGAACAAGGCGATTTCCTATGCTGAAACGCCCATTTGTAGGAGTAAACAACTCTTGGCTTATTTCGGTGAAACGGAAAGCGATGCCTGCGGGATTTGTGATGTGTGTACGGGTAGAAATCAATCCGAGTTCAAGGGGGATGAATTTGAAAGATTAAAGACTAAAATCCTTCGACTCCTAAAACGGGAAAACCTTAATACGGAGGAAATTTTAGAGGCTTTTGCACCGAAATGGGAGGTAAAATTACTTAAGGTCATTCAATATCTATACGAGGAAGGAATCCTATTAATGGACAAGGAAGACAAGTTTTCCTTGGGAAAGGAATAGAATTTTCCAAAAAAGACAACGCCCGAAGGAAATCATTCCTTCGGGCGTTGTCAATTATGTAAGGACTTACTTGAAGCCGATTCCGGGCTTGATATCCTCCTCCATCAAGTCGAAGTCATCCACGTCATCTTTTGTAATGGTGTAGATAAGATCCTCGGTTCTTTGTTCGGCAGGGATATCCGCCATTCTCAGGTGTTGCTTCTTCACGGCTTCCGCTACGAGTTTCCTAACGGTACGTGCATTACCGAAGTACTTGTGCTTGCTGCCGTACAAACGTTGAATATAGGTATGAAGTGCTTTCCTTGCTTCATTGTCCATTTTCAAATCCTCGGAGTCGAACATTACGGCGGCAATTTCTAGTAATTCCGCTACCGTATAATCATCGAACATGAATTGCTTATCAAAACGGGACATTAAGCCCGGGTTTGCCTCAAGGAACTGATCCATCTCCTTGGGATAACCCGCTACGATGACCATGAATTCACCACGGTGGTCCTCCATTGATTTTAACAAGGTCTCTACCGCTTCACGACCGAAATCACTTGCTCCTCCTTGGGTAAGGGCGTATGCTTCATCAATGAATAATCCTCCTCCCATTGCTTTTTCGATCATCTCGCCGGTCTTGATGGCGGTTTGACCCGTATATCCGGCGACCAAGTCTTTTCTATCGCATTCTACCACGTGACCGCGCTCCAAAATCCCTAGGGACTTGTAGATGGAAACGATGATTCTTGCCACGGTGGTCTTACCTGTTCCCGGATTCCCTTTAAATACGGTATGCAAGGAAAAGGACTTCTTGATATCTTTTCCGATTTCACGGTAATAACGAACCAACTTAGCCGTTTCCTGAACTTCACGCTTGATGTTTTCAAGCCCTACAAGCTCATGTAATTGCTTAAGGGAATCATGGTATAATGCCTCGTCGATTGGAAGAACGACACGCTTACCGGCTTCCCCGTCGCGGAATACCCTTAGGATATCCTCCTTGGTAATGGTAGATAATTTTTCCTTACCCAAGCGCTTGAGGTTCTTGTAACTTTTCATCAAACGCAAAGCCATATTCTGCTTCGCCTCATCCATGATACCATTGATGAAACGGGCATTACCGAAGGTAGACGAACGGTTACGGTATGCCTCCACCACCTTTTTGTACATGGATTCCTTCGCATTGGGATCAATGATAATCCCGCTCTTGTTCGCCTTGTAATCCGCGATTTCCATCAACTCCTCCGGGATATAATCCGGGAAGAGGAATACGTTTCTCATCCTGGAGCTCATCCCGGGATTTGAGTTCAAGAAACTTTGCATTTCCTTGGGATAGCCCGCGCAAACGATTGCCACATCACCGGGACCGTCGGATAATTCCTTCAATAATACCTCGATAACCTCCTTACCGAAATCCTTTGAATCATCCCCACGGTTGGTCAAGGAGTATGCTTCATCGATGAAGAGGATACCACCCCTTGCCTTATCAATGGCTTTCTTAACCCTAGGAGCGGTTTGACCGATGTATTCACCTACCAAATCAACCCTTCCAACCTCATGTACCTTATCCGAAGTCAAAAGCCCTAGGGAGTAGTAAATCTTACCGAGCATTTTTGCCACGGTGGTTTTACCCGTCCCGGGATTACCCATGAAAACGGAATGCAAGTTGAATCTTTGCGAGTCCTCGAATCCTTTTTCCTTCCTTACCTTCAAAAACTGAAGGTAGGAGGCAAATTCATTCAATTGCTCTTTAACGGAACCTAGACCGATAAGGTCATTCAGTTCCTCCATGGCTTCTTCAAAAGTGATTTTAGGAACGGTATCCGTCGTTAATTCATCACCTTCTCCGGAGAAGCCTTTTGTTTTTGAGAATGGATGAGGTCCGTCCTGTTCCACGTTTTCCGTACCTACGGTAAAAGGAATAACGGCAACTAATTTATCCATGAAAACACACTCCAATGTGTATTTATCATGGTACCAATAGCCACCTCCATCGGAACCGTAACCTGTATCCAGTACGATTTCCTTTCGCTTATCGGTTATTTCCTTGAAATAGGTCATCACCGCCTTCAGCTGACCCGCTGAATTGTAAAAGTTGAACTGCAATTCCAAGGGGAAAAGATCGTCGGAGGTCCTAAAATTATCCAAGCGCATTTCCACGTTGATATAACGGGTTCCTTTGCTTTCGAATTCCCTGAAGTAAGACCTTTCGCTCATCGGCTTCCCGTTTCGGGGGCTCTCGAACATCTGGACTTGCTTAATGCTGAAATAAGGGTTTTCGTTCCCGTTTACTTCACCCACGTTTACCACGTAGAATTTTGTGGTTCCCACGGATTTTCCGTCAATGAAAACCTCCCAGATATAACTACCGGTTTTCCACCAACCCGGGTCAGGCGTTCCCCAACCCTCGCGGACGTAAATGATGTTCTTATCCTTTTTTACCTCAATATCCTTGTCGAAATCACAAACCTGCCGGTTTGTTTTCGCGTCACGGCAAATGAACCGGATTTTAGTCTTCCAATCCGATTCATCAAAGAGCTTATTGTAGAACGCTAACTCACAATACAAGTACCGGCATTCCGATTCATCGTATACCTTCCTGTATTTCTTGACGT
>JAHDDF010000189.1 GCA_020629475.1 Saprospiraceae bacterium | reverse complement strand
AAAGCAACTAAAGAATTATTTGGTTTTATTTGGTTAGGGCAGAGGTAGTACCGGGCAAGTGCTACCTCTTTTTTTATTTCAAAAAATGAAAGGCTTGCGGGAGCGCCCCACAAGCCTTTTCTTATATGTTCCTCTAGGAACTCCTTTGCTTTTTAATCAGCCTGTTGCCCCGCATTCGATCACGTTTACGCTAGGCGGAATGGTAACATCACCGTTCAATTGACCATCTATCCTTTGGATATCGGTTTGGTAAGTCTCCTTATCCCAACGACGGTAGGTATTACGCATGTTCTTTAAGATGAATCGCCTTTCCGTGGGGTCTTCGCATAAGTTCAATGCGGTAGCGTAGTTTTTGATTGCCTCGTTGAAGGCAAGTTCACTTTCGTGCTGCGCCATCTTACCCGAAAACGCCCTTGCCTTTCCGTGGTAGATACTTGCCGGAATGGTTTGTCCGGGATAGTATTCTTGAGAAGCGATAACATAATCGTTGTAGGCGTTCACGGATGCGGTCCAAGCTTCGTCCCGCAGATGTGCATGCCCTTCCTTGTTATAGAAGCACAGCTCCTTAGGAGAGTATTCTTTAGCGGAATCGTAATCCTTGGCCGCCTTGTCAAAGATCTCCATCATGGAGAAGGCGTCCCCTCTTGCCTCGAAGACTAAGGATTCTTCCGTTTTCTTGTCATTAATAAGGTAATCATATGCCTTCACGGCTCCCGGATAATCACCTCTACGGTATTTGCACTTACCGTAATAATACATGGCTTGCCAATCCAGACCCTCCTTGTTCGCGACGATTTCCTCGAACTGCTCTATGGCGCGTTCGGTATCCCCGGATTCATACAATGCCCTTCCTCGCTGGAAGAAGTATTCATCAGGGACGATACCGTTGGAGGAGAATTCTATTTCAATCGCTTCCCCGAAAGCATCGGATGCGTTGACGTATTGGGAATCATCCATGTACACCATCCCTAGATTAAAATACATGCCGGCACCGGTGTTTTGCTCCTTCATTACGATAGCCGAACGGAAATCACGAATGGCTTCCCCGTATTCCTCGAGTTGCCAATATAAGTTAGCACGGTTCTCCAATAATATCTCACTCGGATCTACCTCGATTCCCTTGTTATAGTCAATCAAGGCATCCTTTTCGTAACCGAGTTCCGCTTTGGCGTATCCTCTACCTGCGTAGATTTCCCCTAGTACGTGGTCTAATCCCGCGTCTTGTGCCAGCTTCTCCGCTTGGGTGAAAAAACCGATGGCTTTCTCGTCCAAGTCCAAATCGGAATGGATTTGCCCCAAGACCAGAAAGGGTTCATAGAAGGTGGATTCACTAATCCCGATAGCTATTTTACATTCCTCCTTGGCAAGGTTGAATTTCCCGGATTCCCTGTAGATTTTAGCGAGTAAAACCCTCAAGGAAACATTCCCTTCTTGTATGGCAAGCGCATGTTTTACGGCACGTTCCGCCTCATCCTTATACTCTTCCTCGAACAAGGAGAAGGCATAATATTCAAGGATGTTTACATCGGCATCGTTTCTTCTGAGGTAATCCTCAATGGTGGTAATTACGTCGGCATATCGCTCTTGTTCGAATAGTACCTTGGCGTAAAGCCTTTGGTAATCACTCCCGGCATACCCTTTCTTCCGAAGGATATCCAGCTTTTCGACGGCGGGCGTAAATTGACGGTTCTCGGAGTATACCCAAGATGCGTTTAAAAGGGCACGGTTATGCCTAATCCCGATTTGCTCCGCTTGCTCCAAGTAATTCAACGCCTCATTTACGGAACCTACCTCGGAAGCGACACGTGCGCGTAAGGCAAAAATCTCGGGCATGGGCGGCATCCTATCGGTAACGAATTCCAAGGCGGTGATGACTTGGTTTCGGTCCAAGCTCATTTGGTAAGCTATTTCCGCGTAGTAATATTGTCCCTCCGCCCAGTCGGGGTATTCATCCACCACGCGCTTGATTTTCTCATAGGCTTGTTGGGTGGCTCCCATATGGAACAACAACCAAGCGGAGCGCCCTTCGCAGAATTTACTTTTTCCGCAGGCGGAACCTGCTTGAACGAATAAGTTCGCTGCTTGGTCATACTGATGTAACTCCATATTGGCGAGTGCCTCCAAGGAAATGACGTCAGGGAAAGAGCCGTACTTTTCCGTTAGTTTGCGGCAATCATTGATAGCGTCCTCGAATTCACCGGAACGGAAGAAGACTTCCGCTCTTTCCGCAAGTAGAACCCTTTCTAGCGTATCCAAGTGGCTTAGTTTATACATTGCTTTGTCCAAGGCTTCCTTGGCGTAATCCCAATCCGCTTGCATATAACCCCAGAGCCCTTCCATCCGTGCGGTTTCCGAAAGGCTGAATCCTTTATCGGGCATCATTTCAATGTATTCCAGTGCGGTATCAAAATCCTCCGTCATGATGTAACATTCCGCGAAATGGCGGATGGAAGCACGGATGTCGTTCTCGTCCTCCACGGCTTGGAGATAAGGGATGGCTTCCCCGTATCTACCTTCCCGCATGGCAAGTACCGCTTTGAGGTAATAGTATCCGTTAACCTCGGGGGCCTCATCTGAAAACAGGCTGAATTCCTTTTTTGCCCTCTTGTATTTTCCTTGATCCAACAATATGCGGATATATTCCACCCGTACGGCATCGTCGGTATTGAATTCATCCAAGTAATTCTTGAGCCATTTTAGTGCTTCGGAAGCGTTCCCGTTATCACGATGGGATAAGGCTAAATCATGTAGATACCATTTCTTTTTCTTCTGATCCAGGGCATTTTGGGAATAGGCTAAATCATAGGCGCGGGTAATATTTTCCAAGGCGAATTTATGCTTACCCAAGGAAGCGTAGCAACCTGAAATTTTAGCGAAAGCTTCGTGGTCGGAAGGATTTATTTCGATAACGTATTTAAAGTCCACGATGGCGGCGTCGTAGTCTTTTTGCGCCATACGGCAAACACCGGCATTGAAAACGCCGATGGGGCACATTTTCTCGAATTTGCTGTCCGGTGGCAGGATATCCGGGCATTCCTGTCGCATCTGTTCGAAAAGGGTGATTGCCTCATCGTAGCGTCCTTCATTTTGGGCTTGGACACCCTTTTGATAAGCAATCTTTGCAGTTTCAAAATCCTGGGCGAAGGAAAAAACCAAAAAACCCGACAGGCAGAGAACCGTCAGTATTAGTCTTCTCATGTCAATCTCATCTCATCCTTTTCCTTTGAAATGTCACAACAAAGGAAAACTCATATGTTTAATTCCTATCTGAGGAATCAATTTCTATGCCTGATTATCTTAATATTTAATAAACGGATAAAAAAGGGATGAAATTACCTTGTCACATTATTGATAATAATAATATCACTGCTCTTCCATGTCAGGATAAAGGTCTTCTCCGCAATATTTACAATACTCCGCATCATCATCGTGGCCTTCTTGGGAGCAGGCAGGGCAGGACGTAGTATTGGTAGGAATGTTTGATTCATTAATAATTTCGGCTGAAACGATACCGGTAGGAACGGCGATAACGGCGTAACCCATAATCATTACCACTGCCGCTAAAAACTGCCCTAAGGGGGTAGCCGGGCTAATATCACCGTAACCTACGGTGGTCAGTGTCACGATTGCCCAATAAATACTAATGGGGATATTGGCGAATTGCCCGTTTTTATCACCTTCCACCAAATACATGACTGAACCGATAATTACTACTACAAGCAATACAAAGACTAAAAAAACGAAAATCTTCTCCTTACTCGCCTTGAGCGCCCGCATGATGAGGGTGCTCTGCCTAAGGAATTTTACCAACTTGAAAATCCGGAAAACCCTCAATAAACGAAGTGCCCGGATTACCATCAGGTATTGGGTTTGACCTTCCGGTAGAATCAGGCCTAAATAAGCCGGTAGAATAGCAAGAAGGTCTATTACACCGTAAAAGCTGGTTGCGTATTTTATGGGGCGCTGTACACTGTAAAGCCGGAGAATATACTCAATGGTGAAAATGATGGTGAAGCCCCATTCAAACGCCAAAAGGGCGCCGTGGTGTTGATCATTGAAAGAATCAACACTTTCCAACATCACCACTACGATACTGGCGATGATACAAATCAAGAGAATAATGTCGAAGGTCTTTCCCGCGAAGGTTTCGGCCTCGTAGATTATCTCATGTATCTTAAACCTGAAAGGGCTAAGTTTTTTACCGTTGTCCTTTTTACTCATTACGGTTGATTCCGGAGGGCAAATTTAGATGAAATAAGAATATCGAGTTGTTTTTATTCAACAACTTTACATTCTAAAATTCACTGTACCACAAATGAACCTGCCGTTTTTATCGATTTATCCAAGGAGAAATTATACAAGTAAATGCCTTCTGCCCAACTTGATACATCTATTTTCCCCAATTCGGATTGTGAAAAATCATGCTTTAGCATTAGCTTTCCTTCAGGTGAGAAAATTCTTAGCAGCCCGTTAATCGGGGAATGATTCCCGGAACTAAAACGAAGCCAATCACTTGCGGGGTTGGGGTAAACTTTTACCTTTTCCTGATTCTCATCCCCATCGAAAACGGAAGTATTTATCCCGCACTCAGCCCCCTGCCCGTACATGTTCTGGTCCATCCATTCCAAGCGGACTTGGATGAAGTTTTTCAAGAAGTTTATCTCGTCCTCATAACTCAAGCCTATAAAATCATTGGGCCAAACATAAGTACCCATAACATTCCATCGCGTAAAGTTTCGATCTTTTGCTTCTTGCAATTCTTCCGTTTTAGTATCAATGAATTCCATGATGGATTCAGTGGACCACACGGATTCCCTTAACTCCGTCCAACGGCAATACATGGAATCCTGAACATCGGTAACCGAAACAACCTGTTCGACCCAGGTAACCGGGCTGGAACAAGGATATATCCAACCGGTAGGGGAGGGGTCGCAAGCAAAGTCAAAATTCCCGAAGGCTAGGTTAAAATCCCAAACCGGACCAAAAAATAGTTTCCCTCCATTGCTGTCCTTTCTTTTGTACATGTAAAAACTCAGCTTGAAAACATCGATGTGTTTTCCTATTTCATTTACAAGGAAATAATCAATGAATGAACCGATATCTAAGTATTCTTGATAAGTACTATGAAGATTAGGTCCGTTTAAATCATTCTCCATCTCCTCTATATAAGAACGGATATATTCGCGTTGGACAGGGTGTGCTTCCTCATAATTCGGCTCTTCAAGAGAATAGAAATAAGGCCAATCCCCCTCGTAGGAATACCAGCCGTTCACGGTTCCTTCGTTTTCCCTGTCAATTTGGAGGATATAACCACCCGTGAGTTCATCGCCTGTCAAGTCCGTTTCCGTTACCGTCGCGATATCCACTCGGTTTACATCCCGTTTTATTTTTTCTAACCACAGGTAGACTCCTTGGTAAGTACCGTTAATAATCACCTCACACAATTGGTAACGGGGTGTGTACCTGCCTGTTCTTGCGCTTATTTCGTAGGCGATAACGTTCCTGATTAATGACTTGTCGGAATAAGGACCATTTAAGACCCAATCATTTTCCGCCGGCATCCCCAAGAGAGGGACATTATTATTTTCCCCTTCAGGCGTTCGGGTTTCTATACGGTATTGTTTCTTCGGAAAATCTTGCGAGGAAGTACCGCGGATTTCAATACTGATGTCCCCCTCGTAATCATTAAAAGGATCATTAATAAAGTTCAGGTTTCCTGGACCGTTATTGATAATGCCCATGAATGCAGGAATCTCGGGTTCATCCGGAATGGTTTCACCATCCGTGTCGATAACTATTATGGGAAGCTTCGAACTCGATATAAAAACAGGCGTTTGAAACCAATCAGGTGTTTCTCCATAAATAATCCCCGTGGAAGACAAGCCCAAGGAAAGAAAAACCCTAGAAGATAAATCGGAAGAATTTATGGAATGGTTCAATACATGGACGGCAAGGACATTTCCTTCTTCCACAAGCAAGGGGATATCATCCACCAATTCAAATCTTTCCGGAATTCCGCCCTCGTACATAACCGCTTCGTGATAATCGTAAGGTTGGTCATCAAAGGATGGCGGGATTCCCTGCACTCCTATGTTTTCGCGTGCTACCTCTACTCCGTTTAGGTAAGCCACAAAAGCATCATCATAATCAATATCCAAGATCATATCCTGAACCGCCGCCATATCAACGAGGTCAAATTCAATCCTCATGTATACCCCATTGGTAGGGGAAAGATTGACATTATCATCATCGTCCCCGTACCCGAAGCCACCGGGTCCTTGCTGCCAGGAGGAATCATCAAAACCCGGCAGCATCCAATTTCCCGGAGGTTCACTCAAGGCGGAGCGATAACGCCAAATATCAAATTCGTAAATGATGGTTTCGTAATGGTCAACTTGGGCAACGGAAATAAACGGGACAATCCAAAAAAGTAGGAAGGCAAGTGAGGTCCCAATATCTTTACGATTCATAATATCAATGTACGAAAGAAAGTACAAATGGAATTTCAACTAAGGAGAAATTCCCTTGTTCCGTATCTTACAAGACGAATATGGGACAATGCCTAAATTATTTAGGTTTTCATTACACCATTCATGCTAGCTATGCGTTTCTTTAGGACCAAAGTCCTTTACCGAACCTAATTCTTTACTTATTTAAACCGGGTTTGAAACTACGATTCCTCTTTTTATCCATCCTCCTAGGAATTACCCTGGGTTTGAAGTCGCAAATACTTCCTCCGGAATTTCTCTGTGTTGAAAACGACACCTTGAATTGGACACCCACACTCAATCCTTGTGGACCGTTTCAATCCTACACCGTTTATTTTAGTAATGATATAAATGGACCTTATTCCGTTTTAGGAACGGTGACCGATCCGACGGAAACCTCATTTTACCACCAAAATGCAAACAGTGCCAATAATCAGTGGTTTTATTACTTGGTCAGCGAACACAATTGCCCGGGACAGGTTCAAATTACTTCGGACACCTTGGATAACCGGGATCCGGAGTTCCCCGAGATGGATGCCGTAAGCGTATCCGGAAATGCCATAGAATTATTTTGGACACCATCCGTTTCCCCTGAAACGAGTGCCTATATTATTTTCAGGAACGTCAACGGGAATTTCATCCCTATTGATACGGTGGCGCCGGAAACGGTTTCTTATTATCTAGACTCCGCTGCTAATCCCAATCAGGGAAGTGAAGAATACACCATTCTCTCCTTGGATGAATGCGGGAACACGAGTATTTTTAATACGGCTACCCAAGCAAGTATTTTCATGGAGGCAACGGCTAATCCTTGTACCCGTACAGCGGAATTGGTATGGAATGAATACCAAAATTGGCAAGAAGGAATCGCCGGACATGAAATCATGGTTTCTATTGATGGAGCCACTCCCCAACCTTTTGATACCATTCCGGGAAATCAAACCTCTTTCAATTATGAAAACCTTGAGGACGGGTTTGATTACTGCTTCACCATTAACGCCCTTAGAGGAAACGGGATACATTCCGCCGCCTCGAATGAGGTTTGTCTTTCCGCTTCGGTAATCCGTCCCAACAATGATTTCTTCGTCCGTTCCGTAAGTTTTACGGAGGATGATCAAATCGAAATTATTTATGAATGGGAAACGGATGCCGAGATAAACAATGTGGAAATATTTAGTCAAGACGAAGGAGCAAGCGCCGTTAGTAATTCCACCTTCCCTCCGGCTTTCCCCTTATCGCCCATTGATACATTTTTAGTCACGAACCATAATGGCAACACAAATCCGGTTACGTTTTATATGGAAACTACGGATGACTGCGATACCATTTCAAGAACCAACTACGGAACCACCATCCACCTAAGTATTCAAGTGGATGACCAAGGATTCCGAAATTTATCTTGGACACCTTTTGATTTCGGTTACGGAAGGGAGCAAGTAGAATATCGTTTGTACAAAAGGAATATTTCCCAAGAAACGGTCATTGCCCAATTGGACGAAAACACGTTGGAATACACGGATAGTACCGCCGTTGAAAATCTTTTTGATTTTGAATCTTGCTACTACATCGCCGCTATCGGCATCTTGGACCTGCCGGATGACAATTCCATCTATACCCGGTCTCGTTCCAATACGGTATGCGCCGCTTCGGAACCTCTCCTACATTTCCCCAACGCTTTTGCGCCAAATGGGAAAAATACCGTTTTCAAACCCGCACTGGCTTTCCAAAACGCGATTGCCGAATATGATTTAGCGATATACGATCGGTGGGGAAAAAGGATTTACAACGGCTCTGATCCCTCCGACGGTTGGCGAGGCATTTTACCGAACGGCAAACAGGCACAACAAGGTGTTTATGTGTATAAGGTAAGAGTAATAACAACGGACGGAAATACGATAGAGCAATCCGG
>JAHDDF010000726.1:294-1362 GCA_020629475.1 Saprospiraceae bacterium | reverse complement strand
ACATGATTCCGGAAAATCCAAAGAAAAAATAATCATTCCTAAATCATTGGTTTTCAATCCAAACTAATACCACGGTAATAGTTTGGGTATTGTTTTCATTTGCTTTTGCTTGCCATTATTGCAGTATAAAATTATTGCGACTATGGCAAATGATATTGTTTTGATTTCTATTACCAAGCAAGACTTGGAACGGCTCGTAACGGATGCGGTGGATAAAGCCCTAGGGGATAGGACACCACCCCAAACCCCGGAAAGGAAAGCCCTTAATTTTTCGGATGGCTGTAAGTACGTGGGCATAAGTAAATCCACGGGCTACAAACTTACCAGCCAAAACAAAATCCCTCATTCCAAAAGGGGGAAACGAATTTACTTCAATAAGGCGGAATTGGATAAATGGCTTTTGGCGAAGCGTATTCCTACCATTGATGAAATGGAGGCGCAAACCGATGCTTACCTAAACCGAAAAAAGCGGAATTAGGCATGGCGGAGAATAAGCGAAAAAGCCCCGTTTTGGGAAAGGGCATCTATACATTAGCACAACATGGGACAAGCGATTCCGCATATTACCCCATAAGACCCCCGAAAATATTACACGGCAAAGGCTCCGAAATAGGGGATAAGCAAAAGCACAACAAATGGGCAAAACGGAAACTCATTACCCAAAAGGTTTCTTTGGCTTTGATTGATGCTTGCAAGGCGAAAGGAGAAACGGAACGGATAAAGGGATATTGGAATGCCTACCATTGCATGAATGATATGACGGTAAAGGATGGCAGGGTGTACGGCTCCTACTGCAAAACACGGGTTTGTACGGTTTGCCTAGCCATACGGAAAGCGGAAATGATGCGTAAGTATTTGCCCGTGATCCAACAATGGGAAAATCCTTATTTCGTAACGCTCACCGTAACGGCACCCCATAAGGAAAGATTGGAATTGATTGTGAACGGGATGTTCCGGGCGTTTCGGCAAATTAAGGACAGGCACCGGAAATTACACCAAAGGGGAAAAGGGAAAAAGCTAATGGGCATTCGTTCCTTGGAATGTAATTTTAACCCGATAACGAAAACA
>JAHDDF010000726.1:0-284 GCA_020629475.1 Saprospiraceae bacterium | reverse complement strand
TGGAAATTATGCCATTTTAAACGAAGAGCAAAAGGACAAGGAGATTTACTCATCCCCTTGCCCAACATTCTAAACTCATTCAGGGTAATGAGGGCGCATTAATCGAAGTTATCAAATACGGTAGTAAGATTTTCACGGAACCGGACGTAAGGAACAAAAAGAATTCTAAAATTCATCATATACTGATTTTTACATCTTGGCCAAGACCACTGCTTAGACTTAGAATATTAGCTAATTCTAACCTGAAGTTAACGGCAATCTAATAACTGAAATAATTTTTCATG
>JAHDDF010000188.1 GCA_020629475.1 Saprospiraceae bacterium | reverse complement strand
CAACACTCGAGTTTTTGGTTCTCGCATTCTAGGTTCGAGTCCTAGTAGGTCTACAAAATTGCCCGTAAATCGTTGATTTACGGGCAATTATCTTTTCAAGAGGGCTGTTTCGGGTACAGTGGTTTGTTGGGAGTTGTGGATTGGTTTTGGAGGATTGGGGAAGGATGTTGGTTTTGAGGGTTTTGTTAATCACTTGATTTTTGTTGGATTTTGGTTTTTTGAGTTTCTCCTTGAAATGAGAGATTCAAACAAGATTGTTAATCTGTTCGTACTTATTGGGTTTTGATTTATTTTTGGGACAATGGGATTATCCCTAATCACGGAACCTAAAACAATAAACACAAAGAACACTTTCCCCCGATGAAGCAAGCCAAGGATTCTCCTAGCATTGTAGCTATAATCGCGACTAAAAATAGACCGATCCTTCTCAAGGATAGAGCCCTCAAATCCATTCTCAATCAAAAAAGGTTTCCTTCAGAGATCATTATCATTGATGATTCAGATGAAAAATATCAAGACCAAAACCGAAAGATAGCGGATGAAATTGGGACCATCATCAAATGTACCTATCTAAAAAACCAAAGGACTCCCGGTGCCAGTGGAGCTTGGAACACAGGGATCACTCATGTATTTAAACATTCCGGAAAACCTTCAAATATCTATATCGCCATTCTAGACGATGATGATGAATGGCTCCCGGATTACCTTAATTCTTGTTTCCGGTTAATATCGGAAAACCCGAACATTGATTGGATTGTTCCGGATTTTCATCGGGTTGAAACATCTAGGGAAAATCCTTTTTTTCAAGAAGCACCCAAAAAAGTATTTACCGATTTATTCATTGTAGGAAATCCAGGAATACAGGGCTCAAATCTATTCCTTCGTTTAAGTACGTTTTTGGAAGCCGGTTGTTTTGACGAAAATCTATCGTCCTGTACGGATCGTGATTTATGCATACGACTGTGTGATCTTGGAGATATTGCATACACAAGGCTTCCTGAAATAATGATGCTACATTATGCGGAACCGCAGCGTCTAAGGTTAAGTACACCGCATTCCCCCAATAAGATGAATGGGTTAACGGCATTTTGGCTGAAATATCATGGCAGAATGACCGAAGCCCAAAGGGAAGCTTTTTGCTCTCGTTCAAAACTGCTTTTCAATTGGCTTCCTAGCAATACTACTCAAAGGAAAGAGCATTTAAATTCCCGTGATAATGAAAAAGCAACAGGGACTATCACTGCACCACCCAAAAATATTGAGGCATTCCATCTACTCGTTGGTGTTATTTCAGGGGATACCGAGAAATTAGGAAATCTCATATCAAGTCTTCGCTTATTATCAAGCTTAAAATGCTTAAGCAGTATAAACATTACAGTACTTTGTAACGGGATTGGTGCTTCTGTGACTCTAGAATCAATAGCCAATTGTAGCTTAAACATTCAAATAATCCCGGAAAAGAAACAAATAGCCGATGCTACATCCGGCTTATTCGGGGAAAATCTAAAAACCCGTCCGACAGGAATAGTTGGTATTGCGCAGGCTAGGACGATGCTCCAAAAATACGTGGGATTAAAAATGCTTGCGGAACCTAATTCCGTTGCTTGGATTCTGGATGACGACATGAGAATAGATGAGCGTGCATTAAATTATATTCCTTGGCTACCCGAATTCAAGAAAGAAGGCGTCGACATTTTAATGGGTTGCTACACGGGCTCCTCCCCTAATCCACCACTAAATGGATTAAGGGTATTACTGGTAGATATGCTACAAAATATCTTATGGCTAAAAAAATTGAATCCGGAAAGCCCTCTCCCCAATCGTTCTAAGGAAAACTTAAAAGAACAACAAAAATATCTAGACTACTATTATGACCTCTCAAGAAAACATACCGGGCACCTTGAGGCGCCTCATTGGATTGAGCCGGCATTCGAGGGGGAAACAGTTAGTGAGGCATATGCCCGCTTGCTGCGATATGCACCATTAATCGTTACCGGTCACCCATTTACAAGATCTATAAAAGCACCACGAATTCAGGGAGACCCAATTAATAATTCAAAGCCTTCGGTTAATAGGGGTGGAACCACTTTTATTTTTAATCCGGATGCTTTATTAAATGTCCCCAACTCCATCCCCAAAATTCGAGGAAGAGAGGCACGACGTTCGGATATGATGTGGGCGATCATGAACCGCCATTTACAAAATATGGATGTACGCGCCATTGCTTTCCCCATTCTTCATGACGGAAGAGTAACCATTGAAAAGCATTTTATTGTAATTTATAGAAGCGACAGCGAAACCGGCTCGGCTAAAATCCCTAGCGTATTGAGAGATGACATGATTACGTTTATTCCCTAAAAGAAAAGCCCCGGAATGCAACATAATAATCAATGGCTTTACCCCAGGAATAACAGATCCATTATCATCCATTGGGAGAAATAAATCAAATAAATTTTCATCCGCATCCCTTCTTGAATAAACTCCGTTCTTTACAAAAGACTTACTATAATAAGTATCCCAAACTCCATCTGTCAATCTTTCAATGGAAACATCTGATTGATTATATCTTACCTTAGAAATTCTTCTTGGCTGCTTATTTGGTGACGTGCATCCAAAAGCAAAAAAATAATAGCTCCTAAAACGACCCAAAAATAAAATTTTATTTTTTCCTGTTTCATTTTGTTTATTTTTCGTGGCTCTATTCTCACTCCACCCAAACCACCCCCCAAACCCCCAAATGATCAGAAACACCATTGGCTTCCGCTACACTTGAAAATCGGGGAACGAAGTCTTCCGTTCCGGAAGCGGAGAAATCAAATTCCTCCTTTTCCATGAATATATTATCAATGGCTCGACTCATATAGTCTCCGGAAACGGAGCCTTTCTTTTTCAGGGTCGTTTTACCATCGAATAACAGAGGTGAAAATTTGTTTTTTAGTAACGGAACGTAACGATCATCACCATATTCCACATTAAAATCACCACAGATGATGATGTGGTCATCCGGAAATGTAGCGGGAAGCATGGATAATTTTTCAATCTCCGGTCCCGGGTTATCGTTCCATTTTCTACTATGATAGTTTACGAATAAGATCGGCTCATTCGTTTTCTTATGCTTTAACCGTAATAGGAAGGGAATACGGTGGAATACCGTTGAATAAGTATCCCATAAAAAACCGTTTCCGTATCTGGAAAAAATAGAGCTTTTCCAAAGGATGGCATAACATTCCGTCTTGTGGGCGGTTGGTGTTTTATCACTTATGATGTAGTCCCATGAAGCGCCTTTCCTGTTTAGTTCATCAACAAGCTGTGCTACTTTCTTTCTACCGATAGGGGAAGTCACGATTTCTTGCAAGGCAACAACATCATATTCCTTGGCAATATCGGCAATTACCTCAATCTCCGCTTCACTTTTAGAAGCCCCAAACTTTTTTACGTTCCAGGAAATTACGGAAAAGCTAGCCTCCTTTTTAGAAGGGGAAGGCTGCTCTAACTCAAAGTCATAAAAAGACTCACTAGAGATCGGATTTCCTGTTCCATTTCCACAGGAAAATAGGGGTAAGAAAAAAAGAAATAGATATAGGGTTAAATGCCTCACGGGGGTAGAGGAAGTTTTTGGTTTTGTTTTTCATGGCGCCAACCATGGTCAAATATAATAAATTTTAACGTTTCAGGAAAACAAAGCGATTTATTTCACCAACCCAACATTACTCCTACAATAATTTGCGGAAAAAATCCTGTTTCCTTCAGAACTCACCCCTTCACCCGCTCCAACGTCTTGGGGCCAAAACAACCATCATCCACCAAACCCAACTTCCTTTGCAATTCCATAATGGCTTTAATCGTATCGGAATCAATGATGCCATCAACCTCATAACTCGGGAGGAGATTGTTGCTTTGTAGGAATTGCTCTATAATCAAACGAGAATTAAAATCATATCTGTTATTGTAGCTAATGGCTTTTTGAATTTTTGATGCGGAGTAAGTCGAGGTACTTTTCTTGGGGCTTGTATATGAAGGACGCTCATAGGTTTTACTTTTATACGGTTGGGATGCCTTATTCCGCTTAAAGGGATTACAAACCCCACAAGAACCACCGCTATTACAGTATTGGCAATATTCACAAGTGGTGCAAGCGGTACAATACGCGGAGCCCGTACATTTTCCGCAGCATGACATTACATCCCCTAAATGGAAGAAATGCAAAACCCCAAAAACCAACGGCAAGCAAGAAACCAGTAAATTCCTCATCATCAATTTTTTATTTTCTATTCCCGATTCTTCACCCTCAAGCCATCCCTTCAATAAACGTATCAATAAATCCCTTGATTTTATCCACTACCCTTTCCACGGTAGTTCGCATTTTTAGGAAGGAAGGCTTTTCTTGTAGTATTTGAATAACATCATCTTTCAAAGGCTCCCTTCCGGTAAATAAATATTGACCGATGATGTCCTCCAATCCTTCCTTTTCCAATTTTTCCTCTTGGGCAAGGGCTTGGAAAGCGAATTGTTTTTCCGTATCCCAAAAGGATTCGAATTCCTCCGGGATGGTTTCAATGTCCTTGATTTGAGGGAGATTTTCCAAGATAAATTTTTCAATCAATTCCTTCTTGCTGCGGAGCTGTACCTCACCGCTCAACATATCGATAAGCTCTTGCTGCTTTTTCTTTCGCTCCTCCTCCTTTAAACCTTTTAATTTCGCCAATAGGCTGATGATATAGGTAACGTTTATCTTATCCCGGTGAATCAATTCCAGTTCGAAATCCACATCATCCAAAATGGAAACTTTTTCCTTTGCCCGGTCGCTTTTTACCTTGTGGTGGATATCCAAGTACTTACTCTTGAAATCCTCGAATTCTTGTTCGCTTATCTCAATATCATCGAAACTAAAATCCGAGAAGGAGGAGAGGACGTTCTTGATCCGTATTAAATTACGGAACGCCTTTACGAACTCGAATTCATCGTCTTCGGTTAACAAATCATCCACGTCCTCTACCTCTGCGGCAATGGAACGTAGCTTGGATAATGCCTCGTTGAATTTACCTACATATACCTCGTAAGGCTCCATGATAATGACCTCCTTGGCTTGCTTGTCCGCAAAGAGGGCAATGGCATCGTCGGTATTTTTTTTGAGGTTCCGGAAGCATACGATATTCCCTTGGGATTTCTTCTCCCCCAATATCCGATTGGTGCGGGAATAGGCTTGTATCAATCCGTGGTATTTCAAATTCTTATCCACGAATAAAGTATTCAAGGACTTGGAATCATAGCCCGTCAGGAACATGTTTACCACCAAGAGGATATCAATTTCCTTAGACTTAACCCGCTTCCCGATGTCCTTTTGGTAATTGGAGAAGAGCTTGCTGTCCTTGGTGTTGTAATTGGTGTTGAACATGGCATTATAATCCTGCATGAACTCGTCCAGCTTGGCGCGGGAATGCTTGTTTACGGGTTTGCTATCATCTACGGTTTCGTCACCGATGTATCCGGTGGCGTCCCTGTCCGCCTCGTTGGCTTGGTAACTGAAAATGGCGGCGATTTTCAAATTGTGCTTGCCGGCTTCCTTCCGCTCCTTGAAGGCTTCGTAATAGCGGATAAGCATATCCACGTTGCTCACGCAAAACATACCGGTAAAAACCCGCGAATGGGTTTTGCGGTCGTGATGGGCAAGGACGTAATCCGTAATCTTTTCCAAGCGGTCTTGGGACTCCATCAATTCGCGGGTATCAATCGCCTCTACCTCGATGTCTATTTCCGTACTTCCCTCCTTTTGCTTGTAACGCCCCACGTATTCCACGGAGAATTTAAGGACGTTCTCGTCCTTGATGGCATCCGTTATGACGTATTGGTGCAGTTGGCTATCGAACAACTCCGCCGTGGTGTGCTTCCGCCCTTGGAAGGATATGGCGTTCTTGGCAAAAATCGGCGTACCGGTAAAACCGAACATTTGGTTGTTCGTGAAAAAGTTCTTGATGTTTTGGTGGGTATCCCCGAATTGCGAACGGTGGCACTCATCGAAAATAAAGACCAAGCGTTTGTCGCGTAAATGTTCCAAGTGTTTTACGTAACGCTTGCCCTTGATGGCGGTATTCAGTTTTTGGATGGTGGTAACGATCAAACGGGTATCATCCGTTAGTTGACTTACCAAGGTGGCGGTATTGTCCGTACTGTCCACGGAATCCTTCTTGAAACTGTTGAACTCCTTGGCGGTTTGGTAATCCAAGTCCCGGCGATCCACCACGAATACCACTTTCTCTACCTCGGGTATATCCATCAGGATTTGGGATGCCTTGAAGGAGGTCAATGTTTTACCGGAACCGGTGGTATGCCACACGTAGCCGTTCTTGTTGCTGTTCCGTACCCTATCCACGATGGCTTCCACGGCGAAGTATTGGTAGGGGCGCAATACCATCAACATCTTGTGGGTTTGATTGAGGACGATGTATTTGGCGATCATCTTGGAAACATGACATTTCTCCAAGAACGCCGCCGCGAAATGTTCCAGTTTGGAGGTTTTTTTGTTGTTTACGTCCGTCCAATAGAAGGTCTGCTTGAATTCTTGCTTCCCTACGGGATTATTGGCGTAGTACTTGGTGTTTACGCCGTTGCTGATCACGAAGAGTTGGATGTATTGGAACAATCCTCTTGATGCCCCGAAAGTGTGCCGCTGGTACCTGTTGGTTTGGTTGAAGGCTTCCTTTATCTCTAATCCGCGTCTTTTTAATTCGATTTGTACCAAGGGCAAACCGTTGACGAGTAGGGTTACGTCGTAGCGGTTTTTATAATTTCCCTTCATGGTAATTTGATGGGTCACTTGGTACTCGTTTTGGCACCAATGCCGCAAATTCATGAAGGAGATATAGGCGTATTCACCGTCGTCTTTTTCCAAGGTAAAACGCTGCCGCAAGGTTTGGGCTTTCCCGAATATATTCCCCTTGGATAAATGGTTTAATATCCGCTCGAATTCCGACTTGGAAAGGGTAATCCCGTTGTGCTTTTCCAATTGTACTTTTAAATTCGTCAAGAGGGCTTCCTCGTCTTTTATTACGACTTTTTCATAACCCAAGGTTTGTAATTGGGCTATGAGGTTGTCTTCTAGTACTTTTTCGGATTGGGTGGGCATGGGAGAAATAATTAAGAGTGAAAAGTGAAAGAATTAAAAAGTTAGACGTATTTATTTTTTTGAATAATTGTTGTCCAAAAATTGATACAAACCCCGGTATTGATTTTCGATATATTCCGTAAATTCGGATACGATGTGCTTGATGAATTCCTCCTTAAAATTATTTTGGTTTCGGTGGAGGGCCGTAATGGTTTTTGGATGCTTGAAATTTACGGGAATTCCTTTAAAATTCCTGACATCTATTAATCTTGCCCAATGGCCCCAAAGGTCGACTTGATATCCTACATTGGAAAGCGGATTTGATTTTTTTGAACCTGTAGAATCCCAATAATTTATACCCATGTATAATTGACCGTCTTTATGACCGTTGCCGCTAAAGGATTCTATTCCGAAATGTAGGGGATGATTCAATCCGAAATCTTTAATGAATACCCAAATTTGGGAATAAGTTTCATAAGCGCTTGCACCTTCTGAAATTAAATATTTATCCGGATCCAATCCGGTTTTTAATTGCTCGAAAACCGCTTTTCTAATTTCTTCGGAAATGGATTGCCTAGCGTTTTCCGCATGGATCTTTATGAATTGTGCCGCTTCGAAATTTTCGTTGATGATATCGTAAAATTCTTTTTTATCTTTTTCTTCCACTTGGTACGTTAGTTTTTTTATTAATTGGATATACTGGTAAATGCTACTTCCTAAAATCGGTTTTTCTGCTTCCCTGCATTTCTCATGGCAGTCTTCCAGCCATTGAATCATATCACGGGCATAATTAATTTCGATGAAATCCTTTCCGCTTTGGAGATTAAGATGACTTTGCGGTGGTTCCCCGTTTAACGTCAAATAATAAACCGTATTGTTGTTTTTATTGTGGTTGTGGTACCTAACGATTTGTAACTCCTGTTCCCCGGCATTGATTTTATTTTCAACGGAAGCGGAGTTTCCTTTTCCGTCTTTCAAGTAAATATCAATTCTTCCTCCCCGGCTGTTCATCGGGTTGTCCTTATCGATAAATACATTCCCGATAGATAATTCCAATTGTACACTTGTGCTACTTGGATCAAGTCGTTTGCTTTTTAAAGTATCTTTTTCTATCCTTTCCAGGAAGAGTTCCAAAAAAATACGGCCCATACCGTGACTACCCTTGTAATCCAATAGTTCCCCAAGAAAAGCGGAATGGGTTTTCGTTTCTTGGGTTTCCATTTTGAGAACGGAAAACACATTGAATTTTTCTCCCTTTTTCTTTTCCGATTGATGGTGTTTTTCAAGGAGATTTCCCGTATCCGTCAATAGTTTTTGCAAGTGATTTATTTGTATCATTGGTTAATATTTAATTTATGTAGACACGCATTGAAT
>JAHDDF010000187.1 GCA_020629475.1 Saprospiraceae bacterium | reverse complement strand
GGATTCGTTCTTTTGCTTCTTCAATGGAAATATCTTCAACATTTATTCCATCATCAATTCCTATTTCCGCGCCGAAAACTTCTACCACCCAAGGAAAACCATTTGTCCCTTCCTTTTTTCTTAGTGTAGTGTGAGCGGAGT
Organism: Saprospiraceae bacterium; assembly: GCA_020629475.1. GTDB lineage: Bacteria > Bacteroidota > Bacteroidia > Chitinophagales > Saprospiraceae > JAHDCE01. Next base: position 8,347 of record JAHDDF010000187.1, on the reverse strand, counting down.
TTATCTCTTCCCTAACCTTTTCTATACCAAAGCTTTCAATACACACTTCCACGTAGCGTTCATGTATTTTTGAACCATAAACTTCCACATTAGCCATCCAAGGATGAAGTACTTCTTTTGCTTTATCTAATTCACCTAGTTTTTCGTGGGCAAACGAAGCCATTAATGAAGTATTTACACCCGTTTCAAAATAATTATTGGAACAGGTATACTTCGGGTTATCCCAATGCTTTTTATATAACTGAATAAGTTCCCGGAATGATTTTTCAGGCTTGCCACCCTTCTGTTCTTCTTTGACACCGTCTCTTAATAATTGTACCATTTCTTCCGGTACCTTCAATACAAAATCACGATGGAGATAGGTAAAAATACCTTCCTCCCGAATAATCGTATCCCATTTTTCCGAAATGGTTAGTACTTCGTTAGACCGGTAAATTACCGTGTCAACATCAATATGATATAAGGCGATTAAAGAGTCCTGGCGAGTTTGGGGTATTATTATGGCTTCCTTATTTTCCTCAGGTTCGATTTTTCCACAGGCAAAAAATAAAACCGATAAAACAACAATCAATAATTGTTATTTTACTTGAGCATCCTTTTACCACCTGTAAATTGCCCATCATTACCAACTTTTGCAACATACTCATAGCCTCCTTCAAAAACTGAAGTTATTCTTGTATAAACAGGTATTGAAACATCAAAATCCGACTCTTTCCAAAACTTCCTATTCCCTTTAATAAAATCTAATTTATACTCACAATCCGAAAGCCAAGTTACCTTCAATTTCGTAACGGATTTATCTCTTAGATCTTTTTCAACTTGAACTTTCTTTTTCCTCTTTATAAGGTATTTTCGATTCCCCTCTAAATCGGTTAAATAAAATTTCCCTGTCTTTATTGATTGACAATTCGTGTTATCCTGGGCAAGGCAAATATTGGATATCAGCAGAAAGGCAATGGTGGATATAAAAATTCGTGCAGTCACTAGTTTGTTTTTTTGAGTGTTATGTAAAATCGGTGGTTATACCACCGATTATTCTTTATCAGCCCAATCACTGACCATTACTCTTAAAATGGCACCGATAGTTACTCAACACTAAACTTCACTGAAATACTTTTTACAATAGGAAAAGTACCATTCGAATACTTAAGACCGAATATATTCCCGCCAAAGTACCTCCCGGAATTCCCATGAATCATATCCTCAAGGTTCCATGAATAGGTCGTTGAATTTTTATCTTCAAATTCCTTTATTTCAATAATACCACCGATTTTTTCGCCAGAATTCAAGTATAATCCTGCCCTATTTTTTGCTTGGGTCAATAATTTATCAATCAACCGTTTTTCATCTTCTTCTTTTGCTTCAGGAAAACTCGGAACAAGAATCGCGACAATATTGGAATAAAGAAAAATGGAATCCCTTAATTCCTTGATATCATTTAGCTCCTCTACTTCATAAAGTTTTTGTACAATTCCGTATCCTTCATTCGGATAAACGTCAAATCCTTTTTCTATTGGAATTTCTTTTATTCCCTCACATTTTTCAATCAAGTCATTAAAATCCTCTTCCGAGATGAACTTCAGGGCCATATCAGTATAATACGAACCATGAGCCATTGGGCTTCCTAAATCACCAGGAATATTCGAAAGTATTATGGAGTATTTAAAACTTTCTATCTTAACATTAACCGTATCAGTAGCAGTAACTTCTACGGTTTTTTGAGAAAAAGAAAACATGGAAACCATCAGGAATCCAAACAAAAAAAATAAGGATTTCATAGTCTTTAAATTAGGATTGTAAAGAGAAAAAAAATCACTAACTCCCCTTAAACAAGCTATCCACAAAAGCCCGTTTATTAAATATCTGCAACTTATCGATCTCCTCGCCTACGCCGATGTATTTAATCGGGATTTTAAATTGATCGGAAATACCGATGGCTACGCCACCTTTTGCGGTTCCGTCAAGCTTGGTTAATGCTAGGCAAGTTACCTCAGTTGCCTCGGAGAATTTGGTGCATTGTTCTACGGCATTTTGTCCGGTGGAGGCATCCAAAACCAAGAGAACGTCGTGCGGTGAACCGGGTAGTTTCTTATCCGCGGATTTCTTGATCTTGGTAAGCTCGTTCATCAAGCCTACCTTATTGTGCAGACGTCCCGCCGTATCGATAATCGCTACATCGCAATTGTTATTGATGGCATATTGGGTAGTCTCGTAAGCAACAGCCGCCGGGTCCGTGTACATACCTTTGGAGTAGAAATCACAGCCCACGCGCTCCGACCAAATCTTCAACTGATCCACGGCCGCCGCACGGAAGGTATCCGCAGCACCGAGTACTACTTTCTTGCCTCCTTTTTGAAGCTGGTACGCCAACTTACCAATGGTAGTGGTTTTTCCCACGCCATTTACGCCCACTACAAGAAGTACATAAGGCTTCTTGTCCGTTTCGGGCATAAAGTCGTTGACGTCCTGGGTATTGTTCTCCGCCAGTAGCTGAACGATTTCATCCCTCAGGATTTCATTCAACTCGGAGGTATTCACGTACTTGTCACGTGCCACACGCGCCTCGATACGCTCAATGATTTTTACGGTGGTATCCAGACCTACATCGGAAGAGATTAGGATTTCCTCCAGGTTATCCAAAACCTCAACGTCAACGGTGGATTTACCCGCTACCGCCTTGGTCATTTTGGAAAAGAAGTTTTCCTTGGTTTTTTCTAGTCCCTTATCGAGGTCCTCTTGTTTATCCTTGTTGAAGAATTTCTTGAAAAAGCTCATCGCTTGGTATTGACAGACGTTAGATTTTTAGATATTAGATGTTAGACAATCCTATGGGCTTAAAACATCATGTACCTAATTCTTACATCCTATTGTTCTATGCTTGTTTTTCTCTAAACGCTTTATGTTCTTGGAAGTTCTAAACTCCCGGAGTTTGTTCAATACTCCTTAAAACAAACAAAGGCTTTCCCGTAACGGAAAAGCCTTTGTGAATACCGACACGGAATCATATTCCGATATAGTCGATTACTTCGCGAAAAATTCCTTCACGTTGTCCTTGTGAATGAAAGTCTCACGATATGTGTATTTCCCGGTTACGGGATCCTTGATACTCTTAACAACTTTTACGAAGTCCTTACTTCCCTTTTGACCTGCCGCACGATCCGCAGCTGAACGGGAGTTCTTTGAAACCTTCTTAGCCATGGCTTAGTGTTCTTTTAAAATTACTTAATCTCCCTATGAAGGGTTTTCTTCTTCAAGATAGGGTTATACTTCATTAATTCCAAGCGAGCCGGAGTGTTCTTACGGTTCTTCTCGGTTACGTAACGGGAAGTACCCGGTTGACCGGAAGTCTTGTGCTCGGTACACTCAAGAATAACCTGGATTCTGTTACCTTTTCCTTTCTTAGCCATTACCAGTTGATTTTAGTTGGTTCGCCTAATGTAACGCCTGTTTCAACGCCTTTTGCTTCCAACTCCTTCAAGTATGCGTAGATACCTTTCTTGTTGATGTTACGCAATGCGTACATGGATACCTTAAGGGTTACCCACTGATCGGTTTCGGGAATATAGAACCTCTTTTTCTTCAAATTGGGAAGAAAACGACGCTTGGTCTTGCGGTTGGAGTGGGACACGTTATTTCCCACAATCGGACGCTTACCCGTAAGTTGACAAATCTTGGACATCGTAAAATCCTTTATAAATTATCTTTCCCGAGCGGGAAAAAATGGTGACTTTGGCAGGGTTCGAACCTGCAACCTCCTGATCCGTAGTCAAGTGCTCTATCCAGTTGAGCTACAAAGCCATTGCTTTAAAAGCGGATGCAAAAGTAAAACATTTCTGATTAAAGGAAAAGAAAAACTATAAATTTTTCTAAAGAATGTCCAAGAACTTCTAGCGGCTTAAATGCTCCCTCAAGTTACGGAAATAATCATAGGCATACAACATCCTTATTCCGTACCATGAGAATAACTCGCCATCCACCAATCCAACCCTCGCTCCCGGACAAAAGTTCCTTATCTCCGCCAAATGTTTTTCCTTAAAAGGATACGGCTCCGAGGAAAGAAAGATGAATGAAGGATTAAGCCCCTTCCAATCCTCCTCTTTTATTTCAGGATATCGCGTATCCCGGATTACATTCATAAAGCCCGCTTCCTCTAACATCACATTAATATAGGTATCGGAGCCTGCCGCCATATAAGGATTACGCCATATTAGATATAGTACCTTAAGTGTCTCGGACTCCTTGGTTACTTGTAAAAGGGCCCGTTTCTCTTGTATTGCACTTATAATCCCTCTTGCCTCTTTTTCTTTTCCGGTTCGTTTTCCTATCGTCTCCATTTCATAGAAGGCATCCTCCACGGTTGATATTTCCGTGACTAAGACTTCGCAGTGTTTCCGGAGTTCCTCTATCCCATCCTTGACGTTTTCTTCCTTATTGGCGATTACCAAATCAGGATGTAAATCCAATATCTTTCCCACCTTAAAATCCTTGGTGCCCCCTACCCTTTCCTTGGTCCTGAACCATGCCTCCGGATGGACGCAGAACTTGGTGATGCCTACCACCTCTTCATCCAAGCCTAGGGCATGTAAATATTCCGTCAAGGAAGGTACCAAGCTAACAATCCTCATACTCAAGCTTCCGTTTGAAATCCCAAGGTCGGAATATGCCCGGATTCAAGCAAAGCCTATAATACGAAAGTCATTTGAAGCCATATATTTATTGTACTTTTGCGACTGATTTGATTATTTTGGTAGATGAAGCACAAGCATTCGTCCTTAACTGTCGATTTAGACTCAACTTTGGACGAAGTTTTGTGATTAATAATCTACCACGGATTAAATTCCGCAGCATGAATTGGAAAAATTTGAAGTCGTTGTTTGTCGTCCAAGACGAGGAAGGAACGGAGGAGGAAAAACCGGTCAGAAAGGATCCACCGAGAAAGGAGCGCCCTACCGAGGGTAACCCTATTATCAAATCCACCCCGATTCATAACCCGAACCCGAATATCACCATCGAGACGGAGGCTGAAACGGGAAAGGTTAACGAGAAATTCGTGACGCACCTTTTGAAAGCAATCGAGGCAGCTGACCAACCCGGGATTGATTACTTGGAGTTCAAGAACACCCTGCAATCCTTCGCTAAAATGCCGATGGATGATCACCTTCGGTTCCAATCCGCGCTTACGGCGGTTAAAACAATGGGTGCCAACGAGCAAACCATCATTTCCTCAGCGGAGCATTACCTAAAGGTTTTGAAAAACGAGGAGGAGAAATTCTTGAAAGCGGCGGAAAGGAACCGCGCCAACAAGGTAGACGGGCAAATCACCCGTGTCAAGCAAATGAAGGAGCAAAAGCAACAGAAAGCGGAAATGATCGCGCGCCTTCAAAAGGAAATCGCCCAAATGGATGAGGAAATAAAAACCGCCACCCAAAGGGTTAAAGAGGACCAAACGAAGATAGAGAATAGTAAAAACCACTTTTTCGCTTCCTACGAGTACGTAGCAAAACAAATCCGCCGTGATTTGGAGAAGCTAAAGAGTTTATAATAAGACAACGTAATAAAACAATCATATGGAGCCTAACGAATTCAAACCGAAATCATTTTGGCAAAGACCCGAAGGAACAACGGGAATGATTTTCGGGGTAGCTATCATGGGAGGAATCGCCTTCTTGCTATACTCCTTTGCGGGAGCCATCCTTGCCTTCTTGGGGCAAACCCTAGCCATTGGTTTGGGATTGATGTTGCTTGCCGCCATCATTTACATGATCCTGGATCCAAGAATGCGTAACCTTGTTTGGTACGGTTACAAAAGCATTATGCGATTTATTACCGGCATGTTCGTACAAATCGATCCCATCGGTATCCTTAAAAGTTATGTGGAGGATTTGAAAGACAACCTTCGCAAGATGAATAAGCAAATCGGTATCCTGCGCGGGCAGATGCACAAGTTGAAGGAGGTGATCAAAAACAATGATCGCCAAATCCAATCCAACTTGAACTTGGCTAACCGTGCCAAGCAGCAGGACAAGAAGAATATCATGATCCTTAAATCCCGTAAAGCGGGACGTTTGAAGGAATCCAACCTTAAGTTGAGCGACTTGTACAAGAAAATGGAGGTACTATACCGTGTACTTACCAAAATGTACGAGAACTCCGAGGTACTTCTTGAGGACGTGAAGGATCAGGTAATGGTGAAAGAGCAAGAGCGTAAGGCAATCCGTGCTTCCCATTCCGCCATGAAATCCGCCATGAATATCATTTCCGGTAATTCCGATAAGCGTCAAATGTTCGATATGGCATTGGAAGCTATCGCGGAAGATGTTTCCAATAAGGTAGGCGAAATGGAGCGCTTCATGGATATGTCCACCAACTTCATGGAATCCGTGGATTTACAAAACGGAATCTTCGAAGAGGAAGGGCTTGCCATGTTGGAAAAATGGGAGAAAGAAGGTACTTCCCTTCTTTTGGGTGATGAAAAGCTCAACCTATTGGATCAAGCCAACGACGAATCCAACGTGCTTGACTTGGACCAACCCTTGCGTGACAAAGTACCCGCGCACAAAAATCAATACGACGACTTTTTCGATTTCGAATAATCACCTTTATTATGAATCGCTTGGAGCATATTTATCCAAGCCTTCAAAATCTTTGTAAAGTAAATATCAAAACATGGCTTCCAGACGGTTAACCCCGCTATCCAAACTCTTGATTGTTGTAGGTATCGTTGCCGCTATCTTTTTCGGTGGTAAATGGCTTTTTGATCAAGGCTATATCGGTGGAAATAATAATAACAATGACCCTGATATCGAAAATAACGATCCCGGTAACAACAACAATAATAATAACGGGGATCAAACCAACGTAAACGTTCCCAAGGATGATGACGTCATCGATATCGGTGTAGTTACTTGGGGTGGTTATGCCGCAGGTCAATATTGGAATAAAGGCTTTGACGCCAATACCGAATCCAACTTTTACCGCGATTACGGTTTCAAGGTAAAGTTCCACGTACTGGATGAATTCGGTCCTTCCAGGGATGCTTTCCGTTCCGGTAAGGTGGATTTGCTTTGGGCAACCATTGACGCATTCCCTACGGAAACCGCCGGTCTTGCCGACTTGGAGCCACAAGTGGTTTTCCAAGCGGATTGGTCGCGCGGTGGTGATGCCATCGTTACCCGTAGAGGAATCAGGAACGTTTCCGATTTGAAGGGTAAAACCGTTGCGGTTGCCCCTTATACTCCTTCCCATACCTTCTTGATTTGGTTGTTGGACGCCAACAATATGTCTACCGACGACATCACCATCAAGGAAATGGAATCCGCCATCAACGCGGCTGATGCCTTCAAGGCAGGAACCGTTGATGCGGCAGTAGTTTGGAGCCCGGACGACGAGGCTTGTGTTGATGCCGTTCCCGGCTCACGTATCCTTCAAAACACCAAGAACGCTTCCCACATTATCGCTGATATCTTCTTTGCCCGTAAGGAATACATTAATAACAACCGCGAGAAAATGGAACAACTCTACGAGGGTTGGATGAAAGGAGCGGCGGAGTTGAACTCCAATCCCGCCAAGAAGAAGGAAGCGGCTAAAATCCTAGCGGAAGGATTGAACATGGACGAGGGTTGGTGCCTAAAGGCTATCGACAATGTTCGCTTGACCACCCACGGGGACAACTTGAACTTCTTCGGTTTCAATGAGGATTATAAAGGTGTAACGGGAGAGAATCTTTATAACAAGATGAAGAACGCTTATGGCGATGCTGCCAAAGGCGCCAAATCCTACCGTCTGGTTTCCGATAAATCCATCGTTCGTACCGCTTCCCTTAACGGTAAACAACACGAGGCGGAAGGAACCAAGACCTTTGATAAGGTAACCAAGGCGGATGAAAAGAAAGAGGCCATCGCATCCAAGCGTGTTTCCATTACTTTCCCTACGGGTTCCTATAAATTGGACGAGAATGCCAAATATATCATTGATAAGGAATTTACCGATTTGGCGAAAATGTTCTCCAACGCACGTATTCGTGTAGAAGGTAATACCGACAATGTAGGTAACCGTGCATCCAACATGAGCCTTTCAGAGCGCCGCGCACAATCCGTTGCGAACTTCTTGAAAGCGGAGCACGGCATGGACGCCAACCGTTTCATTATCGTCGGTAATGGTCCGGACAAGCCGGTTGAAGGTTGCGAGGATAATGCCACCGATGCCTGTAAAGCAAAGAACAGACGTACGGAATTCCAGCTAATCGGGGAATAATCCGTAATATTGTAAGAATTTATACACCACCTTTGTATAAAACTGAGGAGCCTCGTCCATTGGACGGGGCTTTTTTTTGTTGTGAGGTCGGAAG
>JAHDDF010000186.1 GCA_020629475.1 Saprospiraceae bacterium | reverse complement strand
AAAACCTCGGAGGTTCGACTAGATTATTTTATTTAAAACTCCCACAAATCATGTTCGAAATTAAATATCTCCTCGTTTATTTTTTTGCTTTCCAATAGAATATCCAATCCTGAAGCATAATCCTGAATCCTTCTATCCAGGACATCGGATTGTTTATAAATGTAAGAAGAGAATTGTCTCATTTGGAATAAGTCATTCCAAGTCATAGGGGCATTATCATTACCGGAATTAAAAACGGTTTCTCGGGCTAGGGTTTCTTTTGCATGCGGCATATAAATCCAAAACATCGGTAATTCATAAAGGAAGTTTCCTGCATCGTCATAAATTTCCCTCAATGGTGCGATACCCAATATTTTTACGCGGAGTGTCGAAGTTCTTGAATCGAAATACCAAATCTCTTTTACCCGGTAACGCTTGATGTCTTCCGGATTTAATTTGTTATAAACGATTTCGATATCCTGGGTCCAATCATCCGGGTTCCAAATGGGAATGGTATCAATTTGAAGAATCATGCCGTCCACTTCCTCTTGGGTAAGCGGTTCGGAGAAATCCTCTTGGTCATTCACACCATATGCCCTTAGTTTCCCTTCCTGTAATCCTTCCTCAAGAATGCTAAAGAAATAGCGGCTGGGTTTCCGGAAAACCTGGTTCATTTTCTCACGAGTATCAATGACCCTGGAAACCCGTTTTTCCCAAAATATATCCGCTTCGCGGATGGGTGGATCAGGAAGAACACGTCGTTCCAAATGGGTTGTTTTCTTTACGATGCCGTTCAACGGCTCCTCGAATGCCTCTGAATCTTGCGCCCAAATGATGTTGGAAAGAAATAAGCACAAGATGGGCAATAGGTAATGTTTCATATTGCGGAATTAATTGTGAAAAGATGGATGTCGGAAAAAGTGGGGCGGACTGCTGCAATGCCCGCCCCGGTGTCGGCTTTCGCCGGGAATGAATAATTGAACTTTGGTAATCAGGTCCGATTCCTAGGAACCGGATATATAAAAAGATGAATTCCTTATTTGATCGTGAATGCTAGACTTCCTAGGTTTCTGCCCGCGTCATCGCCGGGGCAACGCACCTTGATATCATTGAAGAAATAGCTATCCTTGAAGTTTGCCTGTTTCACAAGGTCCTTGGCTCTGCCCTTGTATTTCCCACCGCTATTTTTAGCAAAGGCAGGGTCTCCCTTGTCCGGTAAGCGAACCAATTCAAAGCCGTCGATTTTACATCGGGCATCGAAATCGAAATTCTCCAAGATGGGAACCGGTCCTTGATGCGCCTTGAATTCTGCGGGGGACATAGAACCTCCTCGCTTCTTTCCAAGGTATACTACCGGGTCAGGAATTTTCTTTACGCGGTATTCAAATTTCGTGGGGCTCAAACCGCCACCGGAAACAGTGATTACCGCCTTGCCGGGCTTCTTGGGTTCAGCGATGTATTGATTCTCGTTAATTTTATTCAAGGGTGTTCCCGAAGCATTTACTTTGAGTTGTCCCGTCTTTACACCCGCCGCTGAAACGGAAATGGGATTTTTTACGCCTACGTACAGTACGTTCATCTTATCCGCACCAACGGCTACACTTCGTTTACCTACTTCGTACTTGAATTTCTTCTTGTAGGATTTCACTTCTCCCGTCAAGGGATTTTTTACCCTAATAACGGCTTCATAGTTTTTGGTTCCGATGGAGGATGGCGTAAAGGAAAAACTGGCTTTACCTCCCCTGACAGGATAAGACCGTCCGTCAATGGTAGCCGTGATATTGTTATTGGTACTGGAGTAAGCACCAAGAAAAACCTCTCCTGAATATTCTTCCCCTTGGATAACGTAACCTTGGTCAGCGGAAACGACTACTTCAAATTCATCCATTACGGGCGTTTCGCCGTTCGCTTTCTTGTAGAAATGTGAAAGGATTGCCGTTTCGGAAGTTTTTACGTCATTCTTAAGTTTCGAGAAAATGGGAAGAACCGCTACAACGGGCATTTGCTCGAAGGAGTATGCCGCCCAGGTTTTCTTTTCGGATTCCGCAGGGATTTCCGCGATATCCAAAGGCAAACTTACCTCCAATTCTTTCCTTGCTTCCTCATCCTCCACTAAAGCCAAAAGTTGTGCACGAATGTCCAAGACTTTTGCTTTGAGCTCTTCTCCCCTGCCTTCTTCCACCAAGAATTTAGTAGGGATGTCCTTGTCTTTATATCGAAGGGGTTTTTCGGGGTTATCAGGGTCCGGACCTCCGGCAACGGTAAATAGTCCGCTACGTAATTCGGAAATATATGAATCCATTTCCGAGGAAAGCTGCCGGACTTTTTCGGCCTTTTCCAAATAAGGTTTGTATTGCTTATACGCATCTACTTGCTTGGAAATGGAATTGAATATTTGACCGTTGGAATTATCTACGATTCCGTTGGAATTGGTAATGCTTTTATCCATGGATAAAAAAGCATTCATGATTTCCGCCGATACGTTTAGCGCTAGCATTGCCATGAGCACCAAATACATCAGGTTTATCATTAATTGTCGTGGTTCCTTTGGTATTGACATAGGTTCGGCTTTTACGGCAATGCCGTATTCGTTTAAAAATGGAATTATGGTTTCGTATTGAAATAAGGACAACACCTTAATTCAATTTCATTCCCAAAACCGACTTGTTATTGGTTATTATGAATAACGGAAGAAGTTCTTTTGGGGAAGGGTTTTAATAAATGTAAATCATAAAATGGGTTAAACATTAAGTTTCCTCAATAACTTCTTTCTGAAGACCTTTTGCAGCGTTTGTCTTCTTTTTGTCATTCAACAACTACATAATGCACCAAGGAAAAAAAGTAACGGAAAGAATTATAAAAAAAATCAAAAACAACATTTCAAATAGAAGCCATCTAGATGGCTTCTATTTGAAATCAATCCAATAAGAAGCTTTAATCACGAATGACCAATTCTTTATTTCTAAGTCTTCCGTTGTATAGTTATCGGTAAATACGATAAAGAGATCAGACATTGGGGCAAAGCGCCAATTAAATCTCGTATTAATATTAAAGTTATTCTTTTGTGTGTTGTATTGAAGGAAGGTCGTCCAGAATAAGTAGCGGCTAAATGATATTTCAAATTTACCACCTACCAAATGGAAGTTGGCGTCACCGTATTCACTAGGGAAATCGAACAGCCGTTTATTGGTATATGATAAACCGAATACTCCCCAAGGTTGGGCACGGTAGTTTGCTTCAACGCTAAAATCAAATTCCTTCCCTAGGAACTTGTCCCCGTAAGCGGAGGAAATTTCCCCAAAGAATATTTTCCTTTCATCCGAAACGTATTCAAACCCGATATTATCCTGCATGTAATTCCCCGGTGCAAAAGAGGTGTCTAAACCACTTAAGTTAAAAGAATAGAATAACACCGGGTTGTTCCTCGTATATTCAAAAAGAAGCTCGGAATTATTATTAAACTTCGTTTCCCAGCCCACATTTATTTCATGTTCTTGGTAGGAATAATCATTCCCTATCCAAAGATCTACACCTGCCGTAGGTCCGGTGTAAATCGCCCATTTCGGACGCAAACGATAATAACCGTTTAACCTTGCTTGTTGGTATCCTATTCGTACGGTATTGCCGCTATCATCCGTGTGATAAAGACGTGGCACGAATCCCATTTCCGTAATATAATTTTCCCCTACGGCATCCAATCCCGCAAAAAGGGAAAAATTGGATTCACGGTAGCGGATCTTACCACCGTAAAACATGGAATTCTTCAGGCGTTCTCCCGTGGTGGCATAATGGACATAAGCATTACCCGTATACTTGGAGTCTTTCAAGTTAAAAACCATATCACCTCCAACTACCGTATTATAATTCCCCTTGAGCCATTTGAAATCCGAAAACGCCTGGCGGTTCAATACAAAAGCGTTAACCGCCAATCCTTCCCGAACTTGGTATTCCGCAACTGCCGCTGTCCAGTTTTGGGCATCATCCACATCACGGACACCTTCCGTTTGGACGGATAGTAAACCGATGCGCCAATCCTTGTTAATGTTCCCGCTCAACTTTAACCCGCCTAAAATGGGAACGGGAGAACTTCCCACGCCTCCAATCCTCCTTGAAAAGAACGGGCTAACCCTGCTATTTCCAAGCGCACCGAAAACATCACTGTTTTCGGTGAAGAACAATCGTCTTTCCGGAAAATCCAATTCAAATCGGCTCAGGTTAATCACCTGCTCATCCACTTCAACCTGGGAGAAATCCGGATTGATCGTGATATCCATATTCAAGGAGGAACTCAAGGCTAGTTTAGCATCTAGACCCGGGTTCCACTCCACGTCAATATCCCCATTGTTCGCAACATCCTTAGATAGGGTAATAGCAGAGTAAGGAATAAGAATGGGACGCAACTTATTCTCCGGCGGAGGGCTTGCCCAAACTCCCTTGCCGCAGCGGCTCAGGGTAGCAACATTAAATCCGTTCTCCACGGACGCCCAAGTAGTCGTTTCGTTTACTCCAAGGGCACGTCTCGCAAAATTGACCTTCCAATATTCAGCATCATCCTTGTAACGAAGCGTCCTGAAAGGAATCGCCATTTCCAAGGACCAATGATCATCATAACGCTGGACCTCACCTAGCCATTTGCCGTCCCAAGCGGTAGTAACGCCCTTAGTTCCGCCACGGGCAATAATCCCGTCGCGCTGGACACCATAAGAACTTAAGCCAAAACTTAGACCAAAGAAAGTATTATCGAAAGCATCAATGGCAAAGGTGAAGCCATCATTCTTGTCAAAAGAAAAATCACGTTTAAGGGATTGTATTATGGTTTTTTCCTTATTAGGAGTATGGCACTTAGCCGCGACATACAAGTATTTGTCATCGAAGGCTACCCAAACCTCGGTCAAGGCGGTAGTTGAAGCGGTATCATTGGGTTCCACCATAGTAAAGTCGGAAGCGGACGGCACGGACTGCCAAACGCCCTCTTCCAAGGAACCGTCAATTACGATTTCCTCGGTGGTTCGTTCAAACGCTAAACTCCGGTACTCCTCCTGCCCCATAAGAATATGGCAAAGGCATAAGAGGAACCCGACTAAGGTGATATTATAGGTCTTCCTCAGCAATTCAGTATTAGATTGTCTTTACCGTTGGGTTGGGCACTCCTACGGTTCCGCATGTCTCTCTCTAGCAAAATGCAGACCTTTGGTTTCGGTCTCGTAGCACAATATAAAGACATTTGCAAATTATTCATTACATCAGAGAAAAAGGCTCTATTTTATCAACCATTTAAGAACCAGATACAAGACCAAGAAAATTCCTGCCATCAAGGCAATAAGACTGGTCAAAGGCATCATGGTAATGGAGAAAAACCTCATGTTCTGTCCGAAATACAAGAGAACATTCGCCGCAAGCAATGCAAACAATAAGACCCAAAGCTTATTGAAGCCCGGAATTTCCCCTAAATCCTTTTGGCTTTTTACGATGAATAGCGTTGCCGCCATGGAGAGGACGGGGATCAACGTGAAGAAGAAATCCAAGCCCGTAATGCTTTTCTTTTCGACGAAAAGCTGATTAATGGTGAAGGTGAAACCAAAAATGCCGGGAACCGCCGCTAGATAAATTAATACGGAATAGACGTATTGCCATGGATTCTTAAGCCCTTCGTCCTTGGTTATCCATCCCAAAACCAATGCAAGCAGCGGTAATGCGGAGAAAAAAAGGATGGCAGGCAATGGATTGGCGCCGACACCATTTATGATATCCTGTAATGTCATTCGTTGAGTCTTGTTTTTGTTACAAACCCGTGCAAAGCTTGTTGAAAGCGGGCAAATATAGGTAGAGAACCTTCCTTCATCAAGGAAACAAAGGTTAACGACCGAATTTCATTTTGCGCGTAGTTATTTTCCTACAAACAGCCTGCCGTTTTGTCAGTTAAACTCACCTCCAAAACGTTAATATGGCCTTCCGCGAAAAAAATTACGCCCTAAAACATATATTATTTTTACTAATATAAAAATAATTCTCTTTCCCCGCTAGAAAAACCAAACATTCCGAGGTTTCTGGCGCGGAATGCGAAAAGAAGCAGTGAATTCACGTAAAATCATTGTTTTTAACCAATTTGGCTTATTTGCATCCTAGCAAAAACCACCTGAAATTTGTGTTGTCGAAACGCTTAAAGGATTGATTCATAATTTTTAGCGAAGACAACCAAACCTAGCTTTACCATGGAAGATTTATTCAAAAAGTTCTTGTATACCGGCGTAGGGATTGTATCCACCACCGCTGAGGTTCTTCAAAAATCCGTTGATGAGTGGATCGATAAGGGTTCCATCTCCAAGGAGGAAGGCAAAAAAATCGTAGGCGATTTTATTGCCGAGGCTTCCGAGAAGAAAACGGAAATCGAAGGACAAATGAAAGGGCTTATGGATAAGGCCATGTCAAAGCTGGATTTCCCTACGAGGGATGAAATCGAAAAGCTGAATGCACGCATTGCTGAACTGGAAGAGAAGCTAGCTGCAAAAAGCGATAAAAAGTAAACAACGGAGAAATCCGTTTTCATAAATCATTCAACCAGTAAAAAATCGTATTACGATGGCTACTACCGAATTGCTAAAAAAGGTGTTGTACACCGGAGTTGGAGTGGTAACAACCACCACAGGAAAAGTGACTGAAACCGTTAAAGGTTCCATGGAGGGATTCTCCAAGTTAACCGAGACAGCGGAGGAGAAAGGAAAAGAAGTTGTTGACGGCGTTTATGGTGACGTAAAAGAAACCACAGGTGACGTTAGCGACCGTTTCAAGAAAATCATCGACAAGGTATTGTCCCAGTTCGATCTTCCTAACCGTACGGAGGCTGAGAACTTGAACGCGAAAATCGCCGAGTTGGAGGAAAAATTGGCTGCGAAGAAAAAAACCGTTCGCAAGACCACTCGTAAGGCAACCACTACCGCTAGAAAAACCGCTACCAAGGTAACGGCAAAGGCAAAAGAGGTTATCGAGGACGTAAAGGCTGAAATCAAGAAGTAATTCTTGACCCGCACTTATTTTATCCAACCATTTTAAAAAGCATTTTGCAATGGAAACCTTGTTGAAGAAAGTTCTATATACCGGCGTTGGTTTGGTAACCGTCGCTACCGAGAAAGTACAATCCACCGTTAAGGATTTGGTGGAGAACGGAAAATTATCCGAGGAGGAAGGTAAAAAGGTCGTTGATGACCTAATCACCGACCTTGATTCCAAGAAAGAGGAATTCGAAGGACGTGTTTCCGGTATCGTAAACAAAATCGTGAACTCCGTGGATCTTCCCAGCCGTTCCGATTTCTCTACCTTGAAAGCTCGTATCAAGGAGCTTGAGGCTCAACTTGAGACCAACGAAACGGCTAAGTCCGTTAAAAAGGTAGTTCGTAAAGCAGTGGCTAAAAAACCTACTGCCACGAAGTAATTAATACCAAATGAAATTGGCCATTATTATATGGCGTAAGTATAGGTAAGGTTTGGTTTAATGCGGAAGGCCGCTCGAGTTTCGAGCGGCTTTCGCTTTTTTAATGCCATTGTTTTGAAAAACTTCGTTTTTCAAAACAATGGCATTAATGAATAATGAAGAATTAAAAAATTAATAATTCTTCATTATTCATTTTTAATTATTTATTATTCATTATCCAATTCGTATAGGCGATATTTTTTAATTAATGCAATTAATTTAAAAGCATAACGCTCATCTGTTGCGTAACCGGCTTTTCTTAAACCTTTGCACCAGGATTCATAATCCGAAATTTCATATTGAAATAAGAATTTATAACGATCCTTTTTTAAAAATAAAGAATGCGCGCGAAATGAATCTTCAACGGATTTATATTTCCTAAAAAAATCCTTATGTGAGTCATCTTCAAAATTATGGCAATGACCTTTTTTACATTTCCTTGAGAAACACTTGATACCGAAGTGGTTATTGCATTTAATTACCAATTTTGATTTTCCCCCGTTTGTTTCCAATAAAGCTTGAGCCATGGTAACAGCTGCGGGAACTCCGTGCTCGTTTTTTTCTTTAATGGCAAGGTGCTTAAATTCGGAAACGTATTTTTCGAAACGTTTTTCTTTTTCCGTTTTTGGTTTTGCAAAAATTGCTCCGCTTGATTTATTTTCAAGGGATGTTTTTTTCGAAAACGCTTTTGTTGAATCCTTCGAAAATCCACCGGGTAACTCATAATTCGAAATTTTCTGATTTTTTAATTGTAATACAAAATCCACATCCTTCGAATAAATCAAAAATCCGGCGAACGCGATAATTAAATATTTAAATCCGTATTTTCTCCAATTCATATTTAATTGGTGAATAAAAACACGGGATAAATATTTAATTTGAATGAAAGTATTTCTCATATCTGTTGCTTTATATTTAAAACATCCTGTATGCTCTTTAAGTTCCTGAAACAAACAAAAAGTTTACTAAATGTTTTAAGTTTTTCAAACGGCTGATTTTCAGCCGTTTGAAAAACTTAACTTCACAAAACACTCGCAATCAGAAACTTATGTTCAA
>JAHDDF010000725.1 GCA_020629475.1 Saprospiraceae bacterium | reverse complement strand
ACGATTTCGGAAAGCTCTTTGGTAATCGCTTCCTGACGGGCTTTGTTGTAGGAAATTTTCAACTCCTTCAACAATTCCTCCGCGTTTTCGGTGGCGTTATCCATTGCCGTCATACGCGCACCGTGTTCTGATGCGTGCGTATCCAACAAGAACTTCTGGAACGTAAGTTTCAAAATACTCGGAATAAGATTTTCCAGAAGACTCTCCTTGTCCGGTTCGAAGATATAATCCGCTTTGGATTTGGAATCACCCTCCACCTCTATCTTGGCTACGGGTAAAAATTGCGTGGTCTTCGCCTCTTGTAAAACCGCGTTGCGGAATTCACCGTACGCTACTTCAATAGCATCGTACTTGCCTTCCTCGAATGCGGTCATGGCTGATTGCGCTACACGAGAAACGTTACCGAAGGAAAGGTCGTTGAACATTTCCATATCATCGGTAAGTAAATTCTCGGCACCGTAACGCTTCTTAAAGAAGTCAAACCCTTTTTTACCAATACACATAACATCCACCTTCCCGGCGGCGTCTTGTGCACTGTACTTGGATTCTATGGTTGCCAAAGCGGACTTGGAAACGTTATTGTTAAACGCACCACAAAGCCCCCTATTGGACGTTACCACTACGATAAGTACACGGTTTACCTCTCTCTGTTCACCAAAGGAAGAGTTCACGTCTCCCTCGGTATTGGAAAGGATATTCCTCAACATATCGTTGAGTTTGTTGGAATAGGGACGCATTTGGGTAATCGCCTGCTGTGCTTTACGCAATTTAGCCGCGGATACCATTTTCATCGCCTTCGTGATCTGCTGTGTAGATTTCACGGAGGTGATACGTTCCCTTACTTCTTTTAAATTTGCCATGGGCGAATAATTAAGAATGAATGATTAAGAATGAATAATTAACCATTCTTCATTTTTAATTATCAATTATTAATTGCCGTTAGGCGAATTGCTTCGCTACGTCTTCCGCGATGGCGCGGCACTTGGCCTGGTCAGCCTTGTCCCACTTACCGGATGCGAAAGCGGACATTACGTCCGGCTCAAGTTGCTTCATCTTTAACAAGAACAACTCCTCGAACTCCTTCACCTTAGCGGTAGGAACGTTACGAAGAAGGTTGTTGGTACCACAGTAGATGATTGCCACCTGCTCCTCCACACGAAGTGGGGAATACTGTCCTTGCTTCAAGATTTCCACGTTACGGGCACCTTTGTCCAATACCAATTTGGTAGCGGCATCAAGGTCGGAACCGAACTTGGAGAAAGCCTCTAGCTCACGGTACTGCGCCTGGTCCAATTTCAAGGTACCGGATACCTTCTTCATGGATTTGATTTGCGCGGAACCACCCACACGGGATACGGAGATACCCACGTTAAT
>JAHDDF010000724.1 GCA_020629475.1 Saprospiraceae bacterium | reverse complement strand
TTTGTACGGATGAAAACGGCTTCGGCGGTGAAGGGAATCTAAGGATTTCACCGGTATCTCTCGGATACCCAGGAACACTCCCCGTTCCGAATACAAGTCATGTGGAAAAAGCGGTTAGGCTAGGACTTGCCCTAGGTTGTGAAATTAACCGCGATATGTTCTTCGATCGTAAAAATTACAATTACGCGGATCTTCCTAAAGGATATCAAATTACCCAAGATGCGGAACCGGTGTGCTTGGGTGGTGAAATCGTCATTAAGCCTGACGGTAAGGAAAAGAGAATCCGTTTAACCCGCATCCACATGGAAGAGGATGCCGGGAAATCCATTCATGATCAAGATCCGGATTGGTCCAAAATTGACTTGAACCGTGCCGGGACTCCTTTGCTGGAAATCGTAACTGAACCGGATATCCGCAGCGGGGAGGAGGCATTATTGGTGATGGATGAAATTCGCCGTTTGGTTCGTTATTTGGATGTATCGGACGGGAATATGGAGCAAGGCTCCATGCGATGTGATTGTAATATTTCCATTCGTAAAGTAGGGGAGAGTACCTTCGGGACACGCTGTGAAATCAAGAACGTTAACTCGATGCGGAACGCCAAGAACGCGATTGAAGCGGAAGCGGCAAGGCAAAGGGCTCTATTGGCAAAAGGAGGTGAAATACAACAGCAAACCCGCGCCTATGATCCTGTCGATAATCACACCAATGTCGTACTTCGCGATAAGGAGGATGCCCACGATTATCGCTATTTCCCGGAACCGGATATGCTGCCCATTCAATTATCGGAGGATTATATAGAAAAGGTACGCGAGAAAATGCCCGCCTTACCCAAGGAGCTTTTCTTGCAGTTTACCAAGGAATTCGGCTTGTCGGAATACGATGCAAACATCCTGGTGGAAGAAAAGGAAACGGCTGATTTTTACTTGGATTTGGTCGCCCTTTCGGGCAAGCACAAGGCTTGCGCCAATTTGATGAATAATCCCCTTCGTTCTTATTTGAATGATAATGATCTCTCCTTGGGGGACCTTGATTATCCCAAGGAGCGTTTATCCCAATTCGTGGATTTGATTGAGGCGGGTAAGGTATCTGCCGCCATTGCTTACCAACGTGTTTTTCCCGCTATGCTCAAACAAGCGGATAAAACACCGGAGCAAGTAGCCCAAGCCATGAACCTCATCCAATCCGGTGATGCGGATTTTCTAGCGGAAATCATTGATAAGGTTATCGCCGATAACCCGAACGAGGTAGAACGCTATCGTAAAGGGAAGAAAAACTTACTTGGTTTTTTCATGGGACAAGTCATGAAATTATCCAAAGGAAAAGCCGCACCCAAGGAAACGCAGAAGTTGTTGAGGGAGAAATTGGGGTGATTTAC
>JAHDDF010000723.1 GCA_020629475.1 Saprospiraceae bacterium | reverse complement strand
TCACTCAATCACACAATACAGACAAGTCGTATAGAAGTTACGGAAAAAAGGAATGGATTTCAAAACCGGAAATTGTTCCCTCGGTTTTAAATTGAATTTAATTTCGTAATTCGGATTGAAGAGGTAAGGGGTGTTTTTAACGATAGTATAATTCTCCTTTTTTACGATGCGGTAAAAACGTTCCATGCTGATGCCGGTTTCCTTGATCTCCAAGAGGTCGGAAACGATTTTTTCCGTTTCACCGAATGCTTTTAGAATAGCACGGTACAAGAAAGCGGGGAGGAGGTGGAACCAAGGTAACTTAGATAAAAACTTGGAATGACAAATTTGTTGGTGACCGCCGAAGGGCATATACCAAGGCGGGAAACCGAAAAAGATTTTACCCTCTGGGGAAAGGAATTGCTTGAGATAAGCCATGAATGTTTCTTGGTCATGGATGTGCTCAATCACGTCCCTCATGATAATGAGATCAAAAGTGCCGATATCATCGGCGCTCATATCATAGATATTGGAAAAATGCAATTCCGCCGGATTTTCAGGGACGATCTCTTCGAAAAATTCTTTTGCCTTTTCCAGTTGAGGACCGTTCAAATCCACGCCAACGCATTCGCAACCCATTTTTAGGAAGGGCACCATATTACCGCCCTCGCCGCAACCGATTTCCAGGATGCGGGTATCCTTGCTGATGGGCATGATATCCTTCAGGTAGGGAATGACGAATTTTTCGGTGGTAATGCCTTGTTCGTCGAAATATTGTCGGCGGTTACCGTGTCGTTTTTGCATGGATTCGCAAGGTACTAGCTTACGGGATAAAATTCCTATTCGGAAATACGATCCTCCAACATTTTTTTCAATTGAAGCATGGTTTTCCAGTTCCTTGTAGTGGCGGCGCTTTTGGTGATGCGTTCTATGTCATTGTTGGATAATTTGGTTCTGCCGTAGCCTTCAGGGCAGTAGAGGTAGACTTGATTGTCCTTGAATACGATTATCTCGCTTTCCTTTTTTCTAGCCTTTATTTTTTCCTTCGCTTCTTCCGAAGGCTTCTCCGCTAGGAGGGTAACATGGAATTTCTTGAGCTCATCATCGTGTTCATCCGGTAATGGATTATTGTCGAGTATGGATTGGAAATGTCCTCTGGTGAAAGATTTTACGGTAATGTCGTATCCGTATTCCTCTTGAATGGCATTCTTTATTTTTTCGGAAATTCCGTCCTCGTCGATATCCGAGGAAAGTAGGATGTTCCCGCTTTGGATATATGTTTCCGGATCTTCGAATCCGCTCTTGGTTAGGAGCTTTTTGAGATCCGCCATTTTAATTTTATTGGCTCCGCTTACGTTTATGCCACGAAGTAGAACTACGAAGGTTTCCATTGGTACTTAAA
>JAHDDF010000185.1:2980-8596 GCA_020629475.1 Saprospiraceae bacterium | reverse complement strand
GTTTTCCAATTTATTAAAAACGGTAAGCTAGTCCAGCCGAAATAGGTTTTAGGTTAAAATCTAGCATTTTGATGTTATAGCTAAATTCTAGGTTTTAATTATTTTTTCCTGGTGAATGATTTTTCCTGCTTGGATTTCTAGGAAATAAACCCCTTTGGGTAAATCGGAAATATTCAAATTTCTTAGTCCGTTATTTACTTGGATTAATTTTCCTGCCGCATCAAAAATTCGGGTTGAAATCATTAATTCCTCTGCTCCGCTTATCGTAATATTATCCTTTGCCGGATTAGGAAAAACGGAAAACGGATTTTCACTACTAATATCTGAAACACCAACGCCGAAGGTCTGAAAATCAGTTTCATATATAGCAAGCCCACCCCTGTAATTTCCTACAACGATTTCCATAAAACCATCGGCATCAATATCCGCTAAATCAATGGCAGTTTCAAAGCCTTGTTCAATAGAACCATAATCAGTTTCGGTTTGCGTGAAGTTTGATTCCAAATTTCCTAATATATCGGTATAGACATAAATATTATTAAAATAGCTCCCTGAAACGATGACGGGTTCCGTACCTCCTTCGGGGTAAATTACTTTTGGTGAACAAAATCCCCTTGGGTCAACAAAACCACCCATATCCATTCTTACATCCATACCTCCTACCCCGTCAATATTGGGAGCTAAGGATTTATCTGGTTCAAACATAGGGGCGCCTTGGGTTCCAATATTTTTAAAAAACGCCGCCCTTCCTTGTTTAAAACCGGAAAGGATATCGCTTAATCCGTCCCCGTCTAAATCAACAATTGCGGGTACGCATTCTTGACCGGCAAAAATTCCCATATATTCAGTCGTAACGGTATTAAAATTAGGATTCTCGGATGTCCCTATATTTTCAACGTAAAATAAATCGCCGTCATTGGTTCCTACCAATAAATCAGGGTCACCATCACCATCCAAATCGCCGAATGCGGGTGCTAAATTCCTATCATCGTAGGCGCTAAAGCCTAGCCAATCCTCATCCGCTATCGTAAATTCAGGAGTAGTTTCCGTACCCGTATTTTCCAACACGATTAACCGGGAATCAAAAACACCGATATTATCAAAATAGCCATCGGTACCAATAATGATATCCGTTAAACCATCCGCATTATAATCAAAGAAAGTGGGCTTTGAGCCCTGCCCGAAATCAAGCATTTCATTGGCTAGAAAATCATCCTCGACAAAAGTAAAGGTATTTTCTCCTGCATTACCGTCATTCATATATCTATAAACAACGTTTTTATTTTCCGAAATCCCGGGTGCATTAGGACTGGCGATAAAATCCTTGAACCCATCATTGTCCAAATCCTCCACGAATGCCGCCGGGAAAATCGGGATATTTACGGATTGGTTATAATTCGGGAATTGGGCATCCAAGAAATTCATTACCGCATTCGTTGGGCTGCCCCCGTTCCTCATATAACTCAGGTTGGTTCCTGAAATATCCCCTATGAGGATTTCCATATCCCCGTCACCATCATTGTCCCAAATCACGGAAGTCGAACCTACGTGCCTGGGTGCCATCCTTAAATTCAAATCGGCACAATTAATCCCGTCATTGCTTAATTCAATATCAGAGGAAATTCCGGACTCGATAAATAGCCCCCAACAATCATCCTCCAATTGGAATTTTAAAGAATCGGCTCCCCAGCCGCTTTCGGCGGAAATATTCTTGTACCATTCCATTTTGGTACCCGTAAGGCTGAAGGTTACAACGTCCATATCACCGTCGCCATCAACATCACCGATGGACGGGATATCATCCGTGGTAACGTAAAGGTTTAAAACGAAACCGCTATTGTTCGGGAAGCTCAAAACATTAAAATCATAATCATGATTTTCGAACAAGGTCCAACTCAATGTTCCGTTCCCGTCTTTGCTTCCTTCATAAACGGTCATGCCGGCAATACCGGGTGTAGTAGAGTAGGTAAAGATGTCTTTCACCCCATCACTATTAAAATCCCGGAGCAATACCCATTCCTCTATTTCCTCCGGAAACCAAGAAATATATTGCGGGGCAAAAACGTAATCCATCGTTCCCGGAGTCCCTTGGTTAAGGTAGGTTAATACCTGCCCACCCGATTTATCGAATATGAACAGGTCCTCTTTTCCGTCGTCATTCAAATCAAGGGTAGAAAATTGGGGATTATTGAGTCCGCCGGTCCAAGGAGCCGCCAAGGGAGTTTCCGCTTGGTTCAAAACCGAAAAATCAGTCCTTACACCCGGATTTTGCGCCAAGGAGCACAAGTAAAATCCCGAAAGCAAAAAGGAAAGGGTAAAGATGTGTCTCATTTCAAGAGGATTGATTATAATTGGACTTTTGCAAGGAGCAACTCAATTGTAAAAGCCCATAATACCACGAAATTATAAAATAGCAAGCATGAAGGCGATTCGATTCTCGGCAACATTCCTATTCTGTCTATTTTTCGTCAGTTCATTCGCCTGGCAGGACAGTACCGTGGTAACCACGGACTCCACCTTGGTGGATTCCCTCAAAGAAACCATTGCGCCACCACCGGCTCCCGCCCCGCAAGAGGCAGGCTTGGAATCCTACAACCTCAACATGCGCACCGAAAAAGAAGGTGGCTCCTCCTTGGTATTTTCCTCGGCGGGCGGTAGCATCAACGGTACGGATACCATCATCATGAACGGGGAAGCCGTTCCGCTATCCTTCGATAACGGACAAGCGACCCTCCCATTTGAAACGGATGCCAAGGGCGAATTGGTGCTTATGGGCATGAATAAAAAATACAAGTCCTACGGCGACTTTGACATGTACCACATTTCACAGAAGCCCGGCGGAAAATTTCGGGTTTTCCGTTTGCCTTTGTGGTTGTCGATTGTTCCGCCATTGGTAGCGATTATCCTTGCCCTGATATTTAGGGAGGTTGTGGTATCCTTATTCGCGGGTGTATTAACGGGTGCCTTTTTGGTAAACGGCTGTCGTGTGGACTCCTTCTATTGGTTCTTTATGAGTCTATTTGATTCATTGACGAACTTCATCATCAACGCCCTCACGGATTCAGGGCATATGAGCGTTATCGTGTTTTCCCTCTTGATTGGGGGTATGGTAGCGCTGATTTCCAAGAACGGGGGTATGGCGGGTATCGTCCAATCCTTGTCCAAGTACGC
Source organism: Saprospiraceae bacterium (assembly GCA_020629475.1). Taxonomy (GTDB): domain Bacteria; phylum Bacteroidota; class Bacteroidia; order Chitinophagales; family Saprospiraceae; genus JAHDCE01. The sequence continues at coordinate 5,425 of JAHDDF010000185.1, read as the reverse complement.
GCGTTCCCCTAGGAGTACGCAGTTTATTACTTGGCTTTTGGGAATCGCTATTTTCTTTGATGATTATGCCAATACGCTTATCGTGGGTAATACCATGCGTTCCGTAACGGATAAGTTCCGGATTTCAAGGGAAAAGCTCGCATATATCGTGGACAGTACGGCTGCGCCGGTTTCGGCGATTGCATTTATCACTACTTGGATTGGTGCCGAGTTGGGTTATATCGAAAGCGGTATCGCGCAACTAGCCGGTTTTGAGTATGAAATGAGCGCCTACTCTATTTTCTTGGCGTCCTTGAAATACTCCTTCTACCCTATTCTCACTTTATTCTTTATTCTTATCCTCATTCGTACGGGTAGAGACTTCGGTCCGATGCTCAAAGCGGAAAGAAGAGCAAGGACTACAGGTAAGGTGGCGAACCGTCGAGGGAAGGAAACCACCGAGGCGGATATGGAGGATTTGACACCCGTGCCGGGTATTAAACTCAAATGGTACAATGCCGCTATTCCTGTTGCTATGGTTATTCTTATGACCCTCTTTGGTTTAATTGATACGGGAATGGATTCCTCCAATTCCGCATTGATGGACAAGGGCGTAAGTTTCGAAACGGGCTCCTGGGGTGAGACTTGGAAAAACATGGGCATTCTTTCCTTGTCCGGTGCGGAAGCGGAAATCCATGCGGCATCCGATGTTTCCGAGCTTTCCGGTGAGGCTATTTCTTTCCTTGGAGGCAATACCCTTGCTGCCGCAAAAACGGATGTATTCAATAAACTGGGAGAAATTGGTTTGGGTCGGAATTTAGGAACCCTTATCGGAAATTCTGATTCTTATGTCGCCTTACTTTGGGCGTCTTTGACCGGTGTTTTGGTTGCCTTGTTCCTGACCTTATTCGGTAAGATCATGAATTTGGAGGATTCCATGAACACGATGATTGCCGGTTTCAAGACCATGCTTCCCGCCCTGATAATCCTAGCATTGGCTTGGGCATTGGCGGATATTACCGGGGACATTCATACCAAGGACTTCCTGACTTCCGCCCTCAGCGGGAAATTGAATCCTTACGTCCTCCCGATTATTATTTTCCTTTTGGCGGCATTCATTGCCTTCTCCACGGGTTCATCTTGGAGTACCATGGCAATCCTTTATCCCATCGCCATTCCGGCTACTTGGGAATTGTGCATGCAAGCCGGTGTTGATCCGGAAATTGCCTTCGAGATATTATTAAATGTAATCGCGGTGGTATTGGCGGCATCCGTGGTCGGGGATCACTGTTCCCCTATTTCGGATACTACGATTTTGAGTTCCTTGGCTTCTGATTGTAATCATATTGATCACGTAAGAACACAGCTTCCTTATGCCTTAACCGTGGGTGTTACGTCCTTGATTTGTGGAGGGCTGGCTACGCTCCTCGGTGGTGGGTGGATGATAAGTTTTATTCTGATAGTGGTTTCCCTGGTCTTGCTATATTTAGCGGTATTGAAATTGGGGCAAAAACCTACTGAGGCTTAAATTTTTACGATTGGAATTCTTTTCTTTAAATCAGGAAAAATGAATTCCATTAATTTAAAAGACTCAATTGGTATATACCAATTGAGTCTTTTAAATTTTGACAATGGGCAATATAACTATTCCACCCCTTCGGGGTTTATACGGCTTTTTTTCCTATGTTCTAGGGTAATTACATCCCTTCGGGATTTCATTATCAAAATTGAAGGGATTGATATTAAGTGGCACCTCCGATGATTTTATGGATTACCTAAGAAAATTCATTGTTTTTCAGAAATTACTATTGTTGAAACAATCGTATCCTGGAGAAGAAAAGTTATTCCTTCATAATTCAAGGATGGCATTTCCCCTATTCTTGATTCGCCCTTCATCAATGGTAAACCGGTAGAAAGCGGTTCCCCTAAGGCTCCTAGAACTTCCTCTTTGGTTTTACCTAGTGCTTTTCCGTCTATGGACTTAAATGTCCCGACATTATTTAAAACAATCTCCCTAAGGACTCCTTCCTGATCAAAATGAAATTCAAAGCCTTCTTCCCTAAATTCACTCCTTTGATTATCATTAGAAAACAGCTGTTCCAAATTCGTTTTCCCTATGACCAGTTTTCCGATACCAATCCCGGGATAAATTATTTGTTCTTTTTTCAATTCATCTACATCCACCAACTTGGACTCAACACTTTCATTTTCTAGGATTTTATTTCCGGTTTCCGTTTGGGTATTACAGGAAACCATAAAAGTTAAGCCCATCAAGAAGAGAATAATTTCTTTTTTCATTTTTAAAAATAATGATAACCTTTTAACAACGGAAACATCCTTCGTTTTCCTTTTAACTTTCATCTCTTCGGGTTTAGAAATAGAATCCCAGAGGGATGAAATCACCCTTGCCCGGAATCATGTACAGAACAAACCATGAAAGGGTGGATTTATTCGAACACAATACCT
>JAHDDF010000185.1:0-2970 GCA_020629475.1 Saprospiraceae bacterium | reverse complement strand
TTTCATCTCTTCGGGATTGGTAAGGTAATCTTAAAGGGAGGAAATCACCCTAGCCCGGAATCAGGTACAGACCATGAAAGGGTGAAATTATTCGAACACAATACCTAGAGATGTTTCCGAAACCGCACATTCATCATCATACCCGATTTACTAATAATTTCCTATCTTTAGTAAGACCTAAGTATCCCGAAAACAATTGAATTAACCTAAACATCAGGGATTCAATCCCATCCTATAGAACCGAATCAATCTTGAATGAGCGTCCGCCTGCGTTCCTATAAAGAAGCCAACATAAACGTCTACCGATGGATATTGGTAGCCCTGGCGTTTTTTATGGCAGCCTCTTATTTCCCCTTGACCGGTGCCCTTCCCTACGGTGCGGATTCATTCCTTCAAAGGTGCATCTTAGGTGGTTTGATTTTACTAACCATCTTTTTGGAATATTTCAAGGTTATACGGACCGAGTTGGCTTTCCCGTTTTGCTATTTTATTTCAGGTGTTTTCCTTGTTTGGAGTTATTTCGTATTCGCTTTCAATGATTTCCATATTTATTACATGGTGGCTGCTTTTATTGCTTATTGCATAACAATAGGCTCAGTGGTCACCGGTAAAGGAATGATGCTTGGAATGATTATCATTTCCATGGTTTCCGTCCTTCTCATTGGAATTGGCTATTTCAAGCCGGAATATCCGCATAATATCGTTGAGGTTCATTCCTTTGTCATGGGTCTTCTTATTGCCATGGGTGTTTTCGGGATGGTTTTTTATCACTCCTTAAGCCATAGATTGGATGTCCATGAAAAAATCGAGGAAATCAATGATAGGCTAAGGCAAGAAGTAGCGGAAAGAACGCAACAACTAGAGGCAAAGAACAAGGAACTTCTCCGGTCCAATGAGGAGTTGGAACGTTTTGCCTACATCGCTTCCCATGACCTTAAGGAGCCTCTGAGAATGGTAGGAAGTTATGTCCAAATCATTAAATACAAATACGACAAACTACTTGACGACGAAGGAAGGGAGTTCATCGGATTTGCCGTAGACGGCGTAAAACGAATGAATTCCCTGATTGAGGATTTACTTCAAATTTCCCGCCTTGCTTCCGATGAACATTTCTTGGATATAAAACCGGTTAGTTCCGAGCTTTTGGTCCGTCTTATTCAAAGGAACCTGTCCATTGCTTGTGAAGAAAGAAACGCCACCATTGAATTTGATGATTTACCTACCGTAACCTACAATAAACTGCATCTTCAAATGGTCCTTCAAAACCTAATTGAAAATGCGGTAAAATTCTCCGATCCCGAACGTCCGAATAGCATTCGGGTAAGCTGTAGGGAAAATCCGGCGCAATGGTTATTTAAAGTGGAGGATTCCGGAATCGGGATCAAGGAAGAATACAAGGATAAAATCTTTACCATTTTCCAAAGGCTACACACCCGACAGGATTACGAGGGGAACGGAATCGGGCTTGCCATTTGCAAAAAAATCATTGAGAAATACGGCGGGAAAATTGGTTTCAAATCCGAGCCCGGTGTAGGGACTACCTTTTTCTTTACGATTCCCAAGGAAATAAAAATTCTGGAAACCGTACAAATCGGAAAATCCAAGGAGCCCGAACCTATTTCCTAGAACCAAATGCCTCCTCCCCGGTTTTTACAATAGTAAAGCTGCTAATGAATCCTCCTCTCGAATTGGTTCGGAAATATTAGCTTTGCGCAAATCAACAAGAAAAATCTAAGTAATGGCTTTAACGGATATGTGGTTCGGATCGGATGAATATTTGTGCGATCGGGAATTGGCGCATGCCTTCCATATGGCAAGGGTTCTAGGAATGCCTCTTTTAATTGAAGGGGAGCCGGGAACCGGAAAAACGGAACTTCCCTTGCAATACGCCAAATCCAATGATTTGGAGATGCACGTTTTCCCCGTAGGTTCCAAGAGCCATGTTGAGCAATTCGTGGCAAAGTTCGATCACGTAAAATACTTGAGGGATTCCCAAATCGAGGTGTTAAATGCCCAGCGTCAGGAAAAAGGCATGGATCAAATGTTGAGTACCGGCGGAAGAAGCACGGAAAACACGGATGATTACGTGGTAATGGGTCCTGCCGCCAAGGCATTTTCTTCCCCCAATTCCGTTTTGTTGATTGATGAAATCGATAAGGCTCCTAGGGAATTCCCGAATGACTTATTATACGCCTTGAGTCACCGCAAATTCATTATGCCTGAATCCGGCAGGGTAATCGAGGTATCGGAGCAGGATATGCCGGCTATCGTTATTACTTCAAACCGCGAACAGGAATTACCTACGGCATTCAAGGGGCGCTGTGTATACCATTATATCTCCTTCCCTGAACCGGAAACCATGAAAGCCATCGTAGCGAAGCATTTCCCGGACGAAAGAGAGGAATTGATTGATACCGCTATTGGCATTTTTTATCAGTTGAGAAGTCTGCACTTGGAAAGGGCGCCTTCTACGAGAGAGTTATTGAATTGGTTGAAATACACCCGTAACTTTGATCCGGACAATGCCTTAGAAAAGGTCAAGAAATTGGAGGGTCCCGGTATTTTGATCAAGACCCAAAACGATTTGAAAAAAGTACTTAACCGCTTCAGACGATAATCCATGTTTCCTTCATTACCGGCATATCTCAGGGAAAGGAAAATCAGCGCTGATATCCGTACCTTACTATTGCTCAGGAAAGCAATGGACAAGGGATTGGTGAAAACCGTCGGGGATCTCTACGCTGTTTTAAAAGGTTTGACGGTTAAGCAACCCGAAGACGTGGGTCCCTTCACGGCTGGTTTTTATTCCTATTTCTTGAATATCCATGTCAATAACGGGGAATCATTGGATCAAGCCATTCTCCGTTCCGATTCCTTCCTTGAATGGATGGAACAAAGGAACAATTTCATTGACGAAGAGGAAGAATTGCCGGATGTGCCTCAACTGATTGAGGAATACTTGGACGAAGT
>JAHDDF010000184.1 GCA_020629475.1 Saprospiraceae bacterium | reverse complement strand
AAAGTTTCAACCAAATGTAAAAGAAAAGCCCGGAAGGCAATGCTTTCCGGGCTTAGGATATAATCGTAATATGCTTTATCCCATTTCCGCAACCACCTCGGTTACCTCAGGGACCATCCTTTTTAACATGTTTTCGATACCGTCCTTTAGCGTTACGGTAGAGGACGGACATCCGCTACAAGCTCCTTGAAGAATCACCGCAACCTTTCCCTTATCAAAGGATTTGAACTCGATGTTTCCTCCATCCATTTCAACGGCAGGTTTTACGTAAGTATCAATCAATTCCTTGATTTTCTTTACGATGACCTTTTCTTCTTCGGAATAGTCGGTGTTATCCTCGCGTTGTGCCTCTACTTCCGCCATGGCGTCCTCGAAACCGTCTTTCACGACTTCACCGCCCTCCTCCATATAGGATTTGATGATTTCCTTCAAACGGTTCTTCATTGCCTCCCAAGTGAAATTGAACTCCTTGGTAACCGTCACGTAATTATTACAGAAGTATACCCCTGCCACGTAAGGCTGCTTGAACAAGGTTGCCGCAAACGGCGACCACTCTTCCGCTAGCTCAGGTGTCCTGAAATCAGCCGTACCTTTATAGAGCATTCTATTGGTAACGAACTTCAATGTTTCCGGATTCGGAGTCTGCTCCGTATAAATGAGGATTGGATTTGTAACTACAGGTTTTTCCATTTCTATCTATTTCTGCTGCAAAAATACCTTGTTTTAATTAACATTCATTACTTCAATAAGGTTCTCTACAAAAATTTAATAAGTACTAGGACTGCCCAATAGCTCATATTACAAATTTTAACATATTGCATAAATAATTAATTATGAGCGAGTTACAGAATTGATTTATAAAAAAACTCATGTGTATCTAGCTGTTTTTGAAAAAACTGCACGGTTTTTGGAATTTCCTATATCAAATTCATACTGATATGGGACGACTGAAACACACAGCTATTTTATCATTATTGATCGTTTTTTCCGTTTCCTTGTACGGACAATCCAGTAAGCTGGTAAAGAAAGCGGATAAAATGTATTACGAGGGCAATTACGCCTCTGCCATTCCTATTTATAAGAATGCCTTAAAAGAGAAGGAACATTCAGGCACCCGTACCAAGCTTGCGGAGTGCTATAGGAGAACCAACCAAATTGATAACGCCAAGGCGGAATATGAAATCGTTATGAGGACGGCACGTAAGATCCGCCCTAGAACGAAGCTTAGATTCGGGGAGGTATTGCTTGCGTCCGGAGAGTATTCCAAAGCAAGGAAAATGTTCTCTGAATACTTGGATTCCGAACCGGAAGACGACCAGATTCGCGAGCTTCATGACAATATGGATCGTATCCAAGAAATCGAGGATTTCTATGACGAAGCCGAAGTAAGTAAGCCGGAAATCAATACGGACGCCGATGAAACAGGTGCGGTATTCGTGGATGACGGAATCGTATTCGCTTCCGATAGAAAGCGTCCCGCTAATTTCTTCAAGGAGAAAACAGGAAGAACGGGTCGTGATTTCCTTGCCCTTTACTATGCGCCAATCTACGGCGACAGGGAGATTGGTCAAGCGGAAATCCTTCCAAAGAAAATCAATTCCTTAAACAAGAATACGGGACCCGCATCCTTCACTTCCGACGGTGAAATCATGGTGTTCTCCCGTAACAATGAAGTGCCTAGCCAAGCCGGGAAATACTACCTTCAATTATACATTGCCACCAAGGAGAACGGTAGGTGGAAAAACGTGGAGAAATTACCTTTTTGCAATGAGAGCAGTAACTACATGCACCCGGCCATTTCCCCTGACGGGCACATGATCTTCTTCGTTTCCGACAAATCAGGCGGTGAAGGAGGCACGGATATCTACATGGTCCGCAAAGACAAGGAAGGATGGTCCAAGCCCATGAACCTAGGGGATAACGTAAACACGAAAGCAAATGAAGGATTCCCTTACTTCCACAGGGATGGAAGATTATTCTTCTGCTCTAAAGGACACGTTGGTTTCGGAGGCTTTGACGTTTACTTCACCAAGCCCGTAACCATCCAAAGATGGGAGGATCCTACTAATTTAGGACAGCCCATCAATAGTTCAAGAGACGATATCAGCTTTAGCCTACACCCTGACGGCAACTACGGATTCTTCACCTCCTCACGCGAGGGTGATAACGACGATATCTACTGCTTTACCGTAGATAATCAGGAAATCATCGTAGCCGACAGCCATAACCAGCAATCGAATCAAATCGAGGAGAAGAAACCAACGGCGGTTGAGGAAACCAGAACCATCCGTGAAAAAGCGGAATTCAATCCTCCTGCCAAGCAAAGGTAAAGAACACCCTATGTATGAATTTCCCGCCTTGGATTAATTTCCGGGCGGGATTTTTTTTGCGGAATTTTACAAAACCGTTTCGAAAACATCCACGAATTCACTTAAAATCATGGAAGTGGCACCCCAAACTACATTTCCCTTCACATCGAAATAAGGAACATCATTAAGTTTGAAACCTTGCGGAAGCGTAATGGAGGTTTTCTTCCTATTTCTCCAGTTCAGTATATCATCAATAGGTGTCTCGATGAGCCCTGCTACCTCATTGGGATCAGGTTTAAAGGTAGGTTCATACTCCAAGTAACCCACGAACGGACGAACCAAAAAATTACTTACGGGAATATAAAGCTCCGTTAAAGCCCCGATAACGGTTACATCCTCACGGATTACCCCTACCTCTTCATTGGCTTCCCGCAATGCCGTATCGGCATGGGACGTATCAAAAGGTTCCGCCTGCCCCCCGGGAAAACTGATTTGTCCCTTATGCTTATCATTGGGGAAACGGCTGGTTCTTTGCATAAAAACGGTATGCCATTCATGGGCTTTAGGATACAAAAGCATCAGGACCGATGCCTCCTTGGAATCCGGTCCGGGGCTGACATTAAAAACCTTCCTCCCCACATGTGCCATCTTGGCCTGGGCATCCTTACCCGGCAAGGGAAGGGTTTCAATTCTATCCTTTAAAGAGGAAATAATATCCATGATGCTCTTTCGTTTTTGGATTATCCAAGACAAGGGAATCCCCCGCAATTTATACCGGATGAGGCACAAAGAAAGAACAAATTCCCGAGCTTAAAGTTTGACTCAATTAGGTAAATCTGTTGCTGGATTTACAACTAGTTACTCCTCTAAAGTACTGTTATTCAGACGTTAGACGCTAGATATTAGACGTTAGACAGTCGTTTACTAAAGTAACCAAACGGAGTCTAACGTCTAGTGTCCAATATCTAACATCTTGATTTTTAATTAAATGTATCAAATTGAGTTAGCAACACGACTGGCTATCAGAGCTTAAAGTTTGAAGAGCGGGATTGCCGCAATAAAGATCAAGGGAACGAAAAATAGTAATACCCGCCAAGGTTTCCTGTCTCCTCCTTTTAAGGCGAATGAAACGGCGGCTAATTCCGTTTGTACGGGCGCGATGTTTTTTATTACGGGTTCAGAGGCTATTCCCGCAAGTTCCAAAACGGAGCCTGCATCGGGTTCCCAAATATCGATACCCTTGGGTATGGTAAAACGATTACTGTCCGTTAGGGAGGTCGTGTTAGGTGAACTATCCGTTTTTATGGTTCTTATCTCCATTTTTTCTTGGCTGATAAAAAACCATTTGAATTGATTGAAACTTCCGGATGCACGGGTCCATTTTTTATCGTCGTTGTTTCTTCTCAGTGGTGCGCCCCAACAGCCCTCACCTACGTAAATGGTTCCGTTGTCATCATCCCGGATAAAACCTTCGTCACTTCCTTGCTCCTTGGAAGGACGGATGGGATAAGTGGTTTTAACAACATGGGCATCGCACTCGACTGCCACATCCATCCCGTATTTCTCAAAAAGTGGCGCCCAATATTTTTGAAGGTAAAACGCCTCCCCTTTCTTCGCCGTATGCGGACGCATGGGATGGTGGTATTGCGCCAATTTCCATTGGGTACTTTCTTGATTTTCCATCAAATCCGCTTCCAACCATCTTTTTTGTTTTCCTCCTGCCGAAATCAAGGAATTCAGGGTATACAAACGCGCAAGACCTCCGTGAATTTCAGTCGCGAAATAAATATCCTTATTGGGGGAATCAAAAAGGTAATCGATAACGTAATTGTTCCGTTCATGATTACCCCTTGCGGCAATGATGGGCGTCATGCGCCCATCCTCGGAAATGGTAAGCTGCCAGTCATCAAACCAAGACTTCCATCCCGCGGAATTATCCAATCCCGTCATATCCCCCCCGAACATGACCAAATCAGGTCTCAATTTCGCTACCATGACATTTGCCCTTTGTCTTGCCTCCCGATGATTTCTGGAGTCACCACCGGCAATCATGGAAAAGGGGTCTTTCTTATTATCGGAAAGGGTTTTGAATGAAAATTGGCGGGTAACTCCATCCTCGTCGGCTATCACGAAATAATAAACCGTGGACGGTTGTAGGTTCTCCAATCGAGCGAACCTATTATTCATGCGTTTATACCGGAGTCTTCTTTGGGGAGCTTGCTTGAAACGGTATTTTGAGGTATCGGCGCCGTATGCTAGGGTGTCAAAATAAACAAGGGCGTCGGCTCCTTTTCTTTGATCCCAGCCTATTACGACCTCAGAGGAAGGATCGTTTTTGAACATACACCGGTAACGCCCGGTTTTTGCGTCGGCAATTTGGGCGAGAATAAGCACAAAAAAGAATAAGGGGATTCCCGTTTTCACACTTATCTTATCTAGATGTTCCAAAATATGACGGCTGATTTTCAAAAACACAAATAAACCATTTTTCGTATATATAAAACACAAATTTGCTGCCAAATATTCTTATTTAACCCCGTAGTGGCGGATTAGGATTTATACCCCAAGAAAAAATCCGAAACATATTTTCCGTATCTTGTAAAGCACCTTTACAACCCGTTGAATAACAATAATTTCACAGAAACCAATGAATAGCGATTCCCCCAAGGCGATTCTCTTCATTTTTTGGGTCTTATTTTTTTCAAATGTGGTAGGAGGACAAAACCTACTTCATGCCCAATCCTTTGCAGACTCCTTGCGATTGCAAGCCCGTGCGGATTTATTCTCGGGAAACTATGCTGAGGCACATGAAAGTGGACTTGCCGCCTTAGAACTTTTCCAGGAACAGGATAGCCTAAACGGAGCCTGTAACACACGCCTGATTCTCGGATACGTCTGCCTTATGACAGGCAGGCAATCCGAAGCCGAAGAATATTTCGAAACCATCATTTCGGAAGCATCCGATAGTGCGGGAATAAAGCGGTTTTCCGTCTTGTGCACCTCTGCCGCATCCCAACTCATGTCCATACACCTAAATCGTGGTGAGTATGATAGTGCCATGGAACGGGCACGCTACTCCATCGCATTGGATAGGGAAATGAACAATTACGGAAACCTTGCCATAACCTTACAAAAAGTAGGAAACCTTTTATGTCTAAAAGGGCGTCCGGAAGAATCGGTCCCTCCCTTCACCCGTGCCCTTTTCTTGACCATTCTGGAACGCCCGCTTTTATTGTTAATATCCAATGAAAAGGAACAATCCATAAATACCGAAAAAATAGGATTGGCATTTAATGACCTAGGAACAGCCCTGGATTACTTAGGGCAATACAGGAGGGCTCACGCGGTTTACTCCAAGGCACTAGAATATTTAACGTCATCAGGAAATGCCCAAGAAACTTTCCTGTTAACCGTAAAATACAACTTGGCAAATATGGAAACCCTCCTTGGGCAGCACGAGGAAGCTGTTCAATACGGAGAAAGAATCCTGAGCGACTACAAGGCTTCCAGTGGTGCCTTCACCCCCATTTTAGCTAATTTTTACTCATTGATCGGACAGTTAAAACTCGACCGTGGGGATGCTGAAACCGCGGAATTATATTTTAAAATGGCTTTGGAAGTAGCGGATTCCACCCTTGGGAAAAATGCCTATGAAAGAAGGAGTTTCCTCTCGAATTTAGGGAATGCCTTAAGTGCGCAAAACAAACCCGATTCCGCCATGGAGCATTTCAAAAAAGCCTTGGAAATTTCACCTGCGGGTAGTTCCCTAAGGGTTACTCAAATGATGGAGATGGCGGAGGCGGAATCAAAAATTTCACCCGTCCTTGCCGAGAAAAGAATGAAAACCGCCTTGCGTCTTGCCGGTTCACTCCCGCCTTCGGAAAGGGACGTTCTCCAAGGTTTATGCTTTTTTGAACTCGGTAAATTTTACTTTAAAACTAACCGGCTAAAAAAAGCCGGGAATAATCTCAGATTGGCGAGAAAGACCCTACCCCCGGATATTCCGAACGTGAAAGGTGATTTGGCGGAAAACGCCATTTTACTGGCTAAAATCCATCAAAACGAAAAGGACTCCTTTTATCTTTTTTTGGAGGAAGCCATCCGTCATTCCCTTTCGGACGGAAACGAATTCAACATCGACCACCTACCGGAACTCAGTGAAATTTCACATCCCCTTCTTTTATTAGAAGCGTACATTACCAAATCGGAACTCCTTTTGGATTTACCTGCCACAAGGGAGGACTCCTTGGAAGCCGCCTTCCATTTTGGGCAAGCGCACCATTTACTGCCCGTAATCCGTCCCTACTTTTCTTATGAAAGCGGAGCGGAAGAATTCTACGGGAGGGCGCGGTCATTATACGACAAAATGCTGCCCATGCTCATCCGGCAATACGGTAACTATCCGGATGAATCTTATTTGGATATGATCGTCAACGGAATGGCGGGTGCAAAATCAATGCGTCTTAGAGAATCCCTAAACCAAAGGGAAGCGGTTGACCTTATGGGCATTCCGAAGGAAATCCTGGAAAAGGAAAAACGGTTAAGCTTTGATGCGAAAAGAGCTAAGGAGGAACTAAACAGTGAAAAAAAACAAGATAAAATCCCTGTACTACAAAGAAAAGTCCTTGAGTCAGACGAAGCGTATGATGAATTCCGACGGGAATTGGAAAATTCATACCCTTCCTACTTCGGGTTAAAATACGGGCGCAAACATTCTAGCATTGAAAAAATTTCCAAGGCCATCCCTGACGATGCCATAATGCTAGAGTATTACGTTAGTAAGGAAGAGTTATGTATCGTTGCGCTCGGGAATGAAAAAGCCGTGACCCTCACCTACTCTATTTCCGCAGACTCCCTGAAGAAAAAAGTACACGGCTTAATAGAAGCTTCAAAAACCACCGATGCTCAAGAATATTTTCCTCTCGCAACGGAACTATATACTATTCTGCTAAAGGATATCCTTGATGGATTTCCGGAAACAAAAAAAATAATAATTGTCCCCGACGGGAGCCTAGGGCTTCTTCCCTTTGAAATGCTTATAGCTCCCGAAAAAAACGAGGGGAATCCCGGTAACTATTTTGAGCTACCTTACCTAATCCGGAATTATGAAATTTCCTATCTCTTCTCCGGTGGTACGATAAAAGCCAAAACCCGGCAGGAAAACAAACGGAAACCTTTTTGGGGTATTTCACCCCGGTATTCAGGAAAACATTTTCCGGACTTGCCCTTTGCGGAGAAGGAAGTATTGGATTTAAGCGACATGTTGGGCGGCGAAGCCACTTGCGGAAAAATAGCAACCGCCCAAACTTTCAGGGAATCCCCAAAGGCGTTCGAGGTTATTCATATTGCCGGGCACGCTACCGCTAATCCCGATAATCCAATGGCATCCGCCATTCATTTTTCGGAGGAAGAAAATGATAGCGACACGGATATTAGCGTCCTTGAATTATATCATATGGACATCCCCGCCAATATGGTGGTGCTGAGTGCCTGCAGTTCAGGTACGGGAAAGCTTGTGGAAAGTGAAGGCATCATGAGTATGGCGAGAGGTTTTGCGGAAGCGGGTTGCCCCTCAACCCTTACTACATTGTGGCCCGTTGGCGACCAACCTACCTATGAACTTATGCTCGGTTTTTATAATTATTTAAGGAAAGGCTTATCTCGTTCCGAAGCTCTAAGGAAGGCGAAAATAGATTTCATCGATTATGGAGGAGCGAAAACGGCAAGCCCCTACTTTTGGGCAGGAGCCGTCCTCATCGGTGATGATGAACCCGTTTATTTTCAAAAGGAAATGAGATCCGCTACTTGGTTCCTCATCGGAATTGCTGTTATCTTGGGCATTCCTTTGATTTATTTCTTCAATCGGAAAAATGGCGATTCCTAGGGATAAAAGGCTGAAATGGTTTTCTTACTTGGTGATTTTTTACCTCCTTGCCGCCCTAGGTTGGTGGTCATACTTGTTGTATATCAAGAACAAGGATGCATTTAATGCCAAGGCGGAACTAATAAAAATTGGGCTAGCGGCAGAACGCATAAACCCTGATTTATTCGAAAGCCACCCTAGGTATATTTCCTTGAAGGAGGAATACGATAAGCAAGAAATCATGATCCTCGGGGAGGCAGGGGTATTGGCGATAAGCCTTATCCTTGGTATTTGGTTTATCAATAGCGGATACCGGAGACAAACCGAGGCAGCGAGGCAAAGCCGCAACTTTCTCCTTTCCATCACGCATGAGTTAAAAAGCCCCTTGGCATCCATAAAATTAATCCTTCAAACCTTTCTGAAA
>JAHDDF010000722.1 GCA_020629475.1 Saprospiraceae bacterium | reverse complement strand
GGTCTTGTCCAAAAGTTAGTTGAAATAAAAAGAGGGTGGAAATTGATAATTTAAAGGTTGAAAAGAAAACCATCAAAACCACCGCTCTATGGAGACTAAAGTTAAGAAAAAACGGATGATGTGGGAGGATTTAGAAACTTCCACGGCCGAGATGAAATTATCCTTGCTATCCAACCACTTGGAGGTAGCGCGACTGCTGATCAACGAAATACTTGAGGAGGAGGTATTGGAAAAGGCGGGGAAGCGGTACTGTCGTAAAGGCATTGACTACCCTTGTTCCCGCTGGTCCACCAATCCGGGTAGTGTAAAATTAGGGGATCGGAAGGTAAAGATCGAAGTTCCGCGTCTAAGGGAAAACGCCACCGGAAAATTCATGTGCCTGGAGAATTACGAAAAGCTCAAGGAGCTGGACGGCCCGAGCGAGGAATTGCAAGCCAAGGTGATAAAGGGCTTGAGTACGCGGGATTACGCCTCGGTGGCCGGGGAGATGTTGGATTCCTTCGGCGTGGGTAAGAGTTCGGTCGCGGAGCAAACCAAGGCCCGGATGGTGGAAAACCTGAAGCGGTTCGAGGAACGCGATTTGTCGCGCCACGACATCGTCGCCTTGGTCCTTGACGGCAAATATCTTCGTAAACATCAAGTAATCATTGCTTTAGGGGTTACCATCGAAGGTGGCAAGATTCCCTTGGGCTTCGTCCAATCGGGTACGGAGAACGGCAAGGTGGTCTACGGGCTGCTGTCGGGTTTGGTAAAACGGGGCTTGAGGTACGATAAGGGCGTGCTCGTCATCGTTGACGGCGCCAAGGGTTTGTCCAAGGGCGTACGGGACTTTTTCTCGGACAAGGCCCTTATCCAAAGATGCCGTTGGCACAAGCGGGAAAACGTCCTAGGGTATTTGCGGGAGGAGGACAAGGAGGCGGTAAAAAACCGTTTCGACGTAGCGATGAACCGAGCTAAATACGAGGATGCCCGCGCCGATTTATTGTCTTTGGAAAAGGATTTGGCGACGCTCAACCGAAGCGCGGCGAATAGCCTTAAGGAAGGAATGGAGGAATTGCTTACCTTGCAAAAGTTGGGGATGAACGAAAAATTCAAAAGGTCCTTCGGGACGACCAATTCCATCGAAAGCCTTAACTCCCAAATCGGCAAATATACCCGAAAGGTGAAACGTTGGCATGACTCCAATATGATCTATAGGTGGATGGCTACCGCCTTATTGGAAATCGAATCTAAAATGAGGAAGGTTAGTAATGCAAAGCACCTTCCTTTATTGAGAAATAAAATTCAGAAAACCCTCAATATTTCAACTAAGAATTGGACTTAGCCGCTTTTAGACTGCTTTCAGAAAAACATGAAATCAGACTATAGCAAAGCTAAACAATGCATGAGTGACTTT
>JAHDDF010000183.1 GCA_020629475.1 Saprospiraceae bacterium | reverse complement strand
TCGTAAAGAATGTTCCAGCGTTCCAAGTGGACACCCGTAATGGAAATCCGAAGCGGAAGGTATTTCAGTTGCTTGGAAAAACCCAATTGTATCTCGAAAGGAAGAGGTTCCTTAATATTGTCGTAAGCCGTTAGTTGTCCGCCCGCGTTTTTTAGTACGAAGGAGACAGCCATTCTTCGGGACGTATCGCGGTACATCAAAGCCGCATCACCCGCAAGCCCGAAGGAATTGTAAGCCTCCAAGGAGGAGGTAATGATTTTAAGATTGGAACCTACGCTGAATTTTTCACTGAGCTGCCTTTGGGCTCCTAGGGTAATGGCGAATTCCGAAGCATTGAATTCAGAAGTGGGATTACCGAATATGTCCCTACCGTCAAAAGAACCGTAGCTGATGTATTGGACGCCTCCGTGGACCATGATATCCGCCTTGTCGACTCTGTGGGCATATCCCGCGTAACCGTGAACGATACCCGTTCCACTAAAGTAGAATTCCGAGCTAAAAGTCAGCTGCTTGTGCATTAGCGGATTCAAGGAGGCAGGATTGCTGTAAGCAAGCGAAGGATCGGAGTCCGCGACGGAGATCAAGGTGCCGCCCAAGGCGGTAATTCTAGGGGATTGCGCCAAGTTCAAAAACTCGTACACATTATCTCCCCCGATTTGCGCGAAGGAAGTCCACCAACTTGCCAAGGCAAGCAACAAAATAGCTAGCCGTTTCATTTTCATACCGTAAATGTAACGAAGGAGGTCTTCAGAGTGTGCCGTGATTTTATTTTTAATACATAAAAACAGCCATTTGTATGACAAAGGGTGGATTTTAATTATTCCGTTCCTTCCTTTTTCCAGGTGGTTAAGCAAACGCCGTTTTCACAATTTGCTTTTCGAATGAGTTCACCGTTTTCGTTGTATTCGGAAAGCTCCCCTTGTTCCTTCCCGTTTAAATAATTGCCTTCGAAACTTTTGTTGCCGTTGGCGTAATACTCCGTAAAAGGCCCGTTTTCGTTGTTGTCCGCAAACATGACTTTTTCCTTTAATACACCCGTTTCATGATAACCATATAACCACCCGGTCATTTTACCGTCAACGTAATCGAATTTTTGCATGATGCCGCCTTCGGGGAAATATTCACGGAATTCTCCTTGATACACGCCTTTTTCGATAGTGGCAACGGAAGCGGTATCTCCCTTTTCATTGAAACGGATAAGCAAACCATCCATCGTATCGTTCTCGTAGTTGATGCTTTCCATTACCGTAATACCATCGTCATAAAAAGCCTCATAAAGCCCTTGTTTCGCATAGTCGGACGTTCGTCTTTCATAACGTTCGGTAAGTGTACCCTCTTCGCTAAAAACCTCATGGGTTTCAATCCCGTTGCCCTTGCCGCAGGAATAGATGAAAAGTATGGTAAGAATGGATAGAGAAAAAATGCCTGCTTTCTTCATGGTTTCTTTTTGTAGCAATAACGGAATAGTTGATTTACGTTACGGAATCCTTTCCTGAGTTGTACTTTTGCACCGGATTACAACCGACAAGATGCGAAGGGCATTGTTTAGGTTGTAATTTTTCCGGAAAAATAGAAAAGAAAATCAAAATGGAACAAGTACGCCAACTCATAGAAAAGGCTTGGGATGATCGCTCCTTACTCAAGGAGGAAAAATACCAAGATGCCATCAAGGAGGTTATCGAATTATTGGACAAGGGAAAGGTCCGCGTAGCTGAACCTACGGAAGACGGCTGGAAAGCCAACGAGTGGATCAAGAAGGCGGTAGTCCTTTATTTCCCCATCGCGAAAATGGAAACCATTGAAGTAGGACCTTTCGAGTTCCATGATAAGATTCCCTTGAAAAAGGATTACCAATCGCAAGGCGTACGTGTGGTACCGCATGCCATTGCTAGACATGGTGCTTACTTGGAGAAAGGCGTAATCATGATGCCTAGCTACGTCAATATCGGTGCGTGGGTAGGCTCCGGGACCATGGTGGATACTTGGGCAACGGTTGGGTCCTGCGCGCAAATCGGGCGTAATGTACACTTGAGTGGTGGTGTTGGTATTGGTGGTGTTTTAGAGCCTTTACAGGCAACACCCACCATTATCGAGGATGACTGTTTCATTGGTTCCCGTTGTATCATTGTGGAAGGTGCCATTATTGAAAAAGAATCCGTTTTAGGTGCCAATGTGGTCATCACCAAATCCACGCGTATCATTGACGTTACCGGCGATGAGCCCGTGACTTACAAGGGAAGGGTACCCGCTCGTTCCGTTGTAATTCCGGGAACCTATACCAAGAAATTCCCTGCCGGGGAGTACCAAGTAGCCTGTGCCTTAATCATTGGAAAGAGAAAGGAAAGTACGGATAAGAAAGTATCCTTGAATGATGCGCTTAGGGATCACGCGGTAGCGGTTTAGGACTGACGAATGATTACGGTTCGATTTCCTTGAACCATGAAAGAGTGAAGTAATGAAAAGAATACCTTCATTAAACTTCACTCTTTCATGGTTTTCTTTTTGTCCAATTGCAACCTTCCTCTAAAAAAAGACATCATAAGGGAAGAGAGTATTAGTAACCAAAACGACAACCATGAAAAACGGAATTTGCCTTCTCCTTTTTACGGCTTTAGCAAGCACGATTTTTTGCCAATCCCCTGTGAATAACGTAAAACCTCAAAAAGTCCCTAAGTATGAAATGCCGGGGATACCTCCCGGTGCCCTCCAAATGGTGCTCGAAATGAATTTTGCCGAAGATGAATGGCAAAAAGCCGAAGATGCCATTCCTTTAGGTAGTGATATCCTTTCCATAGATTTGGTATATACGGATTTCCCGAAAGGCAGGGATTTTAAACCCTTGAATCAAAAAAGATGGAAAGAACTTCTTAGCCTGGTTCCGGATTTGCGTTTCGACCCGGAATTCGACTTTCGCTTAATTTCCCAAACGGATTGTAACAGCAAGGAGGAAGCCAAGGAGTTATTCCATGGTTTTGTAATCCATTACCTGCCCGGGGATGGTTTCACGGAACGTCATGAGGGGGCAAAAAACGCCTTACGGCAATTGGTGGACTTGTATGCCGGAAAGGTGGACACGGACTCCATGGAAATGGTGGTTATTGATTCCACGGTAATGAAAGTCATGGACCGTAACGATTGGTCGGATATGCTTATTACGGCGGATTTAACCGGGAGTATGGCACCCTACACCGCCCAGCTTTTGATCTGGTTGAATCTGAATCTGACAGACGGGAAAATCAAGCATTTCATGTTCTTTAATGATGGTGATACTGCTCCGGATCATACAAAGGTCGTTGGCGAAACGGGTGGTTTGTATGAAGTAGGAACCATGGATTATGAGCGTGTTTTGTCCAAGGCGGCAGAAACCATGGCAAGGGGCAACGGAAGCGATCTCCAAGAAAATGATATCGAGGCATTATTAGCGGGTATAAAATCCTGCCCGGATTGTAAGGATATTATTCTTGTTGCGGATAACAATTCCCCGGTAAGGGATATTGAATTAATGAAGGACTTAGGTGTTCCGATACGGGTAATCCTTTGTGGTTTTAGCCCTTTTAATCCTTGGGGCGGTGGCGCAAATCCACAATATTTGAATCTAGCGAAGGAAACCGGTGGCTCCGTTCATACGATGGAAGATGACTTGCTAAGACTAGCCGAATTAAATGAAGGGGAGTCCGTAGAGATTTTTGGGCGCCAATATGTCATAAAAAACGGTCGCTTCGTCGAAGTATCAAGGATGTAAGACTTTCATCTTGTACTTTCATGGCTTCAAAAACGGGAAATTTTGAATATCCTCGAAGTACAAGACGTAACCAAGCAATACAGCGGGCACACCGCCGTGGATGATGTTACCTTCTCCGTGCCCAAGGGCTGCGTATTCGGTTTACTAGGACCGAACGGGGCAGGAAAAACATCTTTAATCCGAATTATTACGGGAATTACGGAAGCCGACAAGGGTACGGTCGTCCTTGACGGCGGTAAACTGGACGGCAGGGATCCCCTTCAAATCGGCTATATGCCGGAAGAGCGTGGGTTATATAAACAAATGAAGGTGGATGAACTACTCATCTACCTTGCACGCTTGAAAGGTATGTCCAAGGCGGATGCCTTGAAGGAATCCAATGCATGGCTAGGGCGTTTGGAAATTTCCGATTGGAAAAAACGTAAGATTTCCGAGTTGTCGAAAGGAATGGCGCAAAAAATCCAGTTTATTTCCACGGTTATGCACAAGCCTAAGTTGCTGATTTTGGATGAGCCTTTCTCCGGTTTGGACCCGATTAACGCCAACCTTATCCGCGACGAGATTTTCCAATTAAAGGAACAAGGGACATCCATTATCCTTTCTACCCACCGAATGGAGCAGGTAGAGGCGTTTTGTGATGCCATTGTAATGATCAATAAGGGAAAGAACGTACTCGAGGGAACCGTCTCCGGGATCAAGGAGCGTTTCAAGGAACACAAGTACGAGATTGGATTCAGGAACGATATTCCGGATAACCTTCCTTCCCAAGGAACGGTATTGGAAAAAAGAGGCAATACGCTCTTGTTCCAAGCCAATAATGAAGCGGACGCGAATGCCTTCCTTGGAGGAATAATCAGGAACGGTGTCGAAATCCGTTCTTTCCGTGAAGTACTTCCTTCCGTCAATGAAATATTCATCATGGTAGCGGGAGCACCCGTGGAAACCGAAAACGCGGCATAATGGAAAAGTTACTACTCGTCATTAAGCGGGAGTATTGGACCCGCGTTAGAAAGCCCACCTTTATTTTAGCTACTATACTTACCCCGCTAGGGATAGGTTTATTTTTCGTGGTGATGGGTTTTATCATGACCTATGAAGGAGAGGAAAAGAGGCACGTCGCCATCATTGATTCCTCCAATATCTTAGGTGAGGATGTTTCCATCACAAGCGGTAGCGGCTTAAGCTTCGAAAAGACTTCCGAAGCCTTGGACAAGCTCAAGCAAGACGAACGCTTTGACGCGGTTTTGGAATTGCCCCCGCTTGGCGATCTTTCCTCTTCGGATTATGAGGTGAATTATTATTCCGATGAAGGAATTCTGGGCGTAGGCGTTTTGGAGAGCATCAAAGGAGGTTTGGAACGGAATGTTTACCGATACAAAGCCGAACAATACGGCTTTGAAAAGGCGCAGTTGGAGTCCTTGGATACGGATGTTTCCCTTGAAAGAAAGACCTTGGATGATTCCGCCCCCGAAGTCAGTACCAACGCAAGTTATACCGCGATGGTTATCGGTGGTGTAATGGGCTTTTTCATGTATTTCGCCGTGTTCCTTTACGGAATGATGGTCTTGCGGAGTGTTTCCGAGGAAAAGACCAATCGTATCGTCGAAATCATGGTATCCTCCGTAAAACCTTTCCAACTAATGATGGGTAAAATCATCGGTGTGGGATTGGTAGGCTTGACCCAAGTCCTTATTTGGGCAATCATGATCCCGATAATCCTCGTTATTACCCAGCTCATTTTCGGGATGGATCCCCAGGCTATGCAAGAGGCAAGCGCCAATATGCCCGGCTCAGGGGACACCAAGGAAGCGGAGCAAACATTGATGATTTTTATCCAAGAGATTAAAGCCCAAAATTGGTTGTTGATTCTTCCGCTTTTCGTGGTGTATTTCCTAGGAGGATACATCATGTATTCATCCTTGTTTGCGGCGGTAGGTTCCGCAGTAGGGGATGATACAGGAGAGAGTCAATCCTTGACGCTTCCCATCAGTCTTCCGGTATTGATTGCCTTCTATATGATGTTTGCGGTAATCCGTAGCCCGGAGAGTTGGTTGGCGTCCTTCGCTTCAATATTTCCCTTGTTTTCCCCCATTGTTATGCCGGCAAGATTGGCGTTTAGTCCGCCTTGGTGGGAAATCGTCTTATCCTTGGTGGTATTAATTCTTTCCGTAATCTTTTTCGTTTGGTTGTCCGGAAGGATTTATCGTATCGGTATTTTGATGTACGGGAAAAAAGCCTCTTTCAAAGAGATAGGGAAGTGGATTTTTAGAAAGGATTAAAAAAGCCTTACTTTCGCTGAGAAGCTGAAACTTCTTAAAAGCGACGAATTTCCATTGAACCCATTACTAACCATACTTGCCGTCATTCCCGGTATCGCCATTAGCCTATACATTATTTATCGTGATAGGCATGAGCGTGAACCGGTCTTGTTGTTATTGGGATGTTTTATTGCCGGTGTGGTAAGCACCCTCCCTGCAATAATCATGGAAGAGGCTTGGGCACGTGCGGGGGTGGTTGAATCCCCGAACATGTTCATGACTTTTCTCCTGTCCTTCGTTTCCGTGGCGACCAGTGAGGAGTTCGTGAAATTCGCTTGCGTAATGATGTTCGCCTATCCTTGGAAATATTTCAATGAGCCCATGGATGGCATTGTTTATTCCGTTATGGTTTCAATGGGTTTCGCTACCTTCGAGAATATCCTTTACGCGGACAGATACGGTATCGAAACGGTCATACTTAGGGCTTTTACCGCCGTTCCTGCACATGCCGCATTCGGTATAATCATGGGCTACCACATAGGTATCGCTAAATTTAAATTAAGGGGGCGATTCATGCACTTGCTCCTTGGTTTGCTTGGCGCAATATTCTTTCATGGGACCTATGATTTCTTCTTGCTTCAGCAAAATTTCCCGCCCTTGACCATCTTTGCCTTGTTTACATTGGCGATTAGCATTTTTTATACGCGGAAACTACTTAGAATGCATGATGAAGGCTCACCGTTTAAACCACCTAGTAGGCTGTAATTCACGGTACTTCTCTTGAGATATTTGATTACCTTTGCGCCCTGTCGGAAATCCGAGGAAATCTAAATCAGACTTGTAGGGCATGTCAAACATCAAGATCAAGACAGCACTTATTTCCGTTTTCCATAAGGACGGAATTGATCCCATTTGCAAAAAGCTTCATGAATTAGGGGTAGAAATCCTTTCCACGGGCGGTACCCAAAGGCATATCGAGGCCCTGGGGATTCCCGTTACGCCTGTTGAAAACCTAACGGATTACCCATCTATCCTTGACGGTCGTGTAAAGACGTTACACCCCAAAATCTTCGGGGGAATCCTGGCAAGGAGGGAAGCGGATCACCAAGCACAATTGGAACAATACAAGATTCCTGAAATAGACTTGGTAATGGTGGATCTCTACCCTTTTGAAAAAACGGTAGCTTCCACGAATGATGAATCCACGATTATCGAGAAGATCGATATCGGAGGAATTAGTCTTATCCGTGCCGCGGCTAAGAATTACAAGGATGTTGTTATCGTTCCTTCCCAATCCGAATACGATGTTATCCTTGAACTACTGGAGTCCAAGGATGGCGGAACGGATCTGGAGGATCGTAAAAAGTTAGCGAGACGTGCTTTTGCCGTTTCCTCTAATTACGATGTTGCTATCCACGAGTATTTCAATCGTGATTTTGACGAGCCGGTATTCAAGAAGAGTTTCGATCAAGGAAGACCCCTTCGTTACGGGGAAAATCCGCACCAAAGCGCTAAGTTTTACGGCAATTTGGAGGACATGTTCGAGCAACTTCACGGCAAGGCTTTGTCCTATAATAATCTAGTGGACGTTGACGCGGGGGTGGCTTTTATGCGTGAATTCAAGGACGAGGAACCCACCTTCATCGTTATCAAGCATACGAATGCTTGTGGTGTAGCCACGCGGACGAATATTTACGATGCTTGGAAAGCCGCTTTGGCTTGCGACAACGTTTCCGCTTTCGGGGGGATTCTTGTTGCCAATAGAAGTATTGACAAAAAAACGGCTGAGGATATCAATAGCATGTTCTATGAAATCCTTATTGCCCCGGATTTTGACGCGGATGCCTTGGAGGTATTACAATCCAAGAAAACCCGCCGTCTTTTGAAAATCCGCGATTTCGAGGTGCAGGAGAAAAGTTTCCGTAGCCTTTTGAATGGTGTTATCGAACAAGACTCGGATATGACCATTGAAACACCTAGCGAATTCGAATCCATCACGGAGCGTAAGCCCTCCTCTTCCGAGGAAGCGGATTTGGCATACGCCTTAAAATGCGTGAAACACGTGAAGTCCAATACCATCGTTTTGGTGAAGGACAGACAAATGATAGGAATGGGTTGCGGGCAAACATCACGTGTGGATGCTTGTCGGCAAGCGATAGAGAAAGCAGGAAGCTTCGGCTTTGATCTAGGCGGTGCCGTTATGGCATCCGATGCTTTCTTCCCTTTCCCGGATTGCGTGGAACTAAGCCACAAGGCGGGTATTACAGCCGTTGTACAACCGGGAGGTTCAATGAATGATCACTTAAGTGTCGATTATTGCAATGAAAACGGATTGGCGATGGTAAAAACCGGAGTTCGCCATTTCCGCCACTAATAAAAGACATTAGAAGTAAGGAGAAGATATTGGGAAAACGCGGTCTTACATCTTGTCCTTTACCTCTTACATCTAGGCTATACTAAGCAATCGTGTTGCTGCTGGACAATTTTGCAACGTAATAAAAATTAAGACTTTAGATATTAGACGCTAGACGTTAGATTTTGTGTTGCTCTTTAAGCTAAAATTTATCTAACGTCTAAAATCTAGCGTCTAACGTCTGAATGACAAAATTTTAGGCGATTGCTCTTCTTGAAAAAGAACAACAGAATTGCTTAGTATAGCCTAACATCTGAGAAAAAATGCCCTCGAATC
>JAHDDF010000182.1 GCA_020629475.1 Saprospiraceae bacterium | reverse complement strand
GGTTTACGCTTTCAAGCGGCATCAATAATATCGCTAATCGAATGTATTTCACTCGTAGGTCGGCTTCTTATCCCGGTCCCGGAATTATTCCGGCTGAGGGCAGACGGTTTTATGTGGGGCTAAAATTTGAGATTTAAATCAATTACGAATTAATCAGTTATCAATTACGGAAGATTCAATTACGAATTTGAACAGTTAGAATTCTATCTCTAATTTTCGTAATTCGTAATTCGTAATTCGTAATTGAACATTAAACCCATCCTAAAAACCCCCTTATCAGGTCTTTCGACCTGATAAAAAACAAACCATCATCCCTTCACGCACCTTACATGAAACATCCGTTTCTTTCGGATTCTCATCTTGCGTTTTTTCTCATGGCTATGGATGAGGAAGTTCGTTTTAGTTTCCGGGGTAGGCTTGTTCTTGATTTACGGAGCGGATATGTATATGCCTAACCATGTTTTCCTCATCCTTTTCGGATAGCCAAAGGTTAGCTTGACCTCCGACGTCATACTTTTTCTTGTGTTTCCATCCGTAGAATCCCAATTGAATTCCACTCTTGTGCTTGCCTTGTTCCCAATCCATTTGAGTTAGTGAAGTGTAAAAGCTAAGGTGGGCTACGTCTTTTCCTGTCCGTAATTCCGTCTTTACGTCGGAAAGGAGAGAGGTCCAATCTTCATCATTCGGCAAACGCCAACCAAGGGGGCAGGCTTCTTGGGCTTCATCGTAATAAAAAAGGGAACCTTGGGTTTGGCAATTTTCCGGTTTCCCCTCGATGCAATCCGTCGTTTCACTATCTGAAAATAGGTTTTCATTCATCCATAGTAAGTCATTGTGCTTGATGACTTCGTAGGTTTTTCCTGTGGTTTCATCCGTTAAAAATTTTTCCTCATACGTAATTTTCCCGCTTTTGATATGGTGACTGATCTTACTCACCAATTCATTGGAAATAGGGCGGGTCGCGTCATTGTAGGAATACAAATTGTCCTGTTTATCACCCACGATTTTTAGCACGTGATTTACATCCTTGATGATGATAGGGTAGGTGCCTGAAATTTTCGCTAAATCCCCGGCATCCTTTACGGGGACTTGCATATCCTTATCCCCTTGAATGACCAAAACACTAGCGTCTAGCTTTTGAATTTCGTTCAATGGTTTGTATTTCATCCAAGAACCTATAAAAGGTTGAGCGGATTCAGGCATAACCATTTTTAATCCTAAATCCTTTGGGGCAAGCGTTTTTCCTTCACGGATGGTCTCGAAAATCTTTTTTAACTCCTCCTTTCCTGAGTCACTAAGGGCGAGTTGCCGGGTAAGGATGTCATCCGCACTTTCCGCAGGTGCGGCTAACGCCGTGTAGGTCGTAATTTTTCCGGGATTTTTTAACGCGGCTAAATTTGCTACCAAACCTCCTTGTGAATGCCCTAGGATATGGAGTTTGTATGTTCCGTATTCCTTATCCAGGAATTGTATCGCCGAGGAAGCATCCTCAATAAAATTATCAAAATTTAGGCTTTGTCTCTGCTCCTTGTTCAAGCCTTTTGCCGTTTTACCTGAGGTTCGTTTATCGTACCTCAAAACACCGATTCCTTTGGCGAAAAGCCCCTGTGCCAACATTTTCAAGCTGTTATTCCCGGTTCCTCCCGGCGAATTACCGTTTCTGTCGGTAGGTCCTGAACCCGCAACCAGGATTACGATATCTTTTGAATTTTCAGGGATGCTCAAGGTGCCTTTTATGCTAAGCCCATCCGAGGAATTAAATGCGACTTCTTTTTCGGTAACCGGAATTTCACCTTGTGAAAAAACAAGAAAGGGGAAGCAAATAGCCAAAAAAAATAGAAAGTGTTTCATAAATGAGTGATTCAAATGCCAACAAAAATATCTACTTGAAAAACTATCTTTGCGAAAGATATGAAAACTAGATCGGACAAGAAAGATAAGGTAAACGTGGTAACCTTGGGATGCTCCAAGAATTTGGTGGATTCCGAGAACATCATTACCCAATTAAGGGGTAACGATTTCGAGGTAGTCCACGACTCTAACGACGAGGATGCCAATGTGGTTATCGTGAATACCTGCGGGTTTATTGATTTGGCGAAAGAGGAATCCGTGAATACGATTCTTCAATTCGCTGAAGTAAAGAAACAAGGGGACATTGATAAGCTATATGTTACCGGCTGCCTTTCCCAACGCTACAAGGATAATCTTGAGGAAGAAATCCCTGAAGTGGATGCCTATTTCGGTACCTTGGAATTACCCGGTTTGCTTGCCAAATTGGAAGCGGATTACAAGCATGAATTGGTAGGGGAGCGTGCGCTGACTACACCCATGCACTATGCATACTTAAAGATTTCCGAAGGCTGTAACCGTACCTGTAGCTTTTGCGCCATTCCCCTGATGCGTGGTAAGCACATCTCGCAACCTATTGAGGTTTTGGTTCAGCAAGCACAGAACATGGCGAAACGAGGGGTTAAGGAGCTGATGTTGATTGCGCAGGAGTTAACTTATTACGGTCTGGATATCTACAAGCGCAGGGCACTTCCTGAGTTATTGGATGCCTTAGCCGATGTTGAGGGCATCGAATGGATTCGGTTGCATTATGCTTACCCCAGCAAGTTCCCAAGGGAAATCTTCGATGTAATGGCAAGGCGCAAGGAGGTATGCAACTACTTGGATATTCCTTTACAACATGCCAATAATGATGTCTTGGAGCGTATGCGCAGACAAATTACCCGAGAGGAAACTGTGGATTTGATCAATTACGCTCGACAGATTGTTCCTGATATCGCCATCCGTACTACCTTTTTGGTAGGGTATCCGGGTGAAACGGAGGAGGAGTTTGAGGACCTATGTGATTTCGTCCGTGAAATGGAATTCGAAAGGGTAGGGGTCTTCCGGTATTCCCATGAGGAGGATACGATTGCCCATGATGTTGCGGATGATGTTTCCGATGAAACCAAGGCGGATCGTTCCAATAGAATAATGGAAATTCAACAGGAGATTTCCGCGCAGAAAAACGCGGATAAAATTGGCTCCGTGGTCCGGGTTTTATTTGATAGAAAAGAAGGTGGATATTTTGTAGGTAGAACCGAACATGATTCCCCGGAAGTGGACAATGAAGTCCTAGTGGACGCCAAAAAACATTACGTTCGTATCGGTGATTTTGCTACGATTGAAATCGTGGATGCGGCGGATTATGATTTGTTTGGGGTGCCGGTGGGGGCTTAGGAAAGAAGAATAAATAATATTAGAAGCCGTTTCAAGATATTTTGAAACGGCTTTTTATTTTTTTAAAGATTATCATCAAGTACATCCTCCCTTGTCGTAATAATTTGATTTACCGGAATGTAATTTCCGTAATGATGCATAAAAAGATTTATTCCGAAGAAACAAATGGTGAATGTGATCAACATTGGAGGAAGTTCCCACGGACCTAAAATTAAAGCAACTAAAAAAGAATAGCATGTAGTACTGAATATGAAGCAAATTAGAATGGTTGCAATGAAGGAGTTAAAAGACGAATAGGTTTTATACGCGGTTCTAAGGAATAGCCAAATTAAAAGGAGTAAAGGAATAAATAAAATACTACAACCAAGTATTACACTCATCCACCATTCATAATAGGGAATATTCGGGAAGCTATTTTGATTCATATCCCTTAGGAATTGATTTTTATAAAATCGATAAGCGTAAAAATGACTTCCGTAGAAAATAGTACTTTGACAAATGAGAGCGGCTCTCCCTAGGAGTTGTAGGTTGGTAGGACGTTTGTTGTTCATGGTATTTAAATTAGTTCGTCGTCTAGAATGTTAGGGTTAGAATTCTTTGGATGATGGTTGTTTAAATATTGTTTATCAAAGCCTTTGTTTAAATAAATGAAATTTAGGATAAATGTGAGTGATGTGAAGATAGAAGCTACTATGCCCGTGGCTTCTTTATCAAAAACATAGAAAAAACACATACTTATTCCCGAGGTAATTAGTATAAGAAACATCAGTATGTCAAGTTTGTAACGACCGTCAATATTTGGCCGGGAATATTTTAATGCATAAAATCCAAATAGCAAAAGTGAAAAAGGAATAAGTGCCATAAAAAACCAAAACCAAACGATTATTCCAAGATATATGATTCCATGAATATGTTGTTGTAACGAAAGCGAATCATATAATTTGTAGTCATGGAAATATTGTATTAAACACGCAATGGGAATAAAAGAATGCAGGGAAGTCCCAAGTAAAATGAGAAATGTACGCTTTGTGATTTCGATTATGGTGAATTTTTCCAAGGCAAACTATTTTTCTAAATGGATGTCATCTAGTATTAATTCTTCCCTTTGGTTCCTATTTTTACTTGGTTGAATTCCTTCTCTTTTATCCTGAATAATATTGACCAATAATATTGATATCAACCCCCCGATAGGGAAACCTGAAAAATCATGCATGAAATCAAATCCAACTTCTTCAGTTCTTGAAATTACAAAACTGAGTCCGAGGGCAAGAATACCATAAACAATTAACCAAACCAAAAGGAGCCCTAGGTAATTAAGTTTAAATTTATAATTCAAATATATCCCAACGGCAAGCATGGGGATTGAAGGAATACACAAAACACCTATGCCAAATGTTATGGAGAATAATCCCATTAAATAAAGGATAACTCCATCACTTATGGGTTCTCCGTTTATGTGAAAAAAATAAAATCCACCAATAATAGTGGCGATAATAAAAATAATTATTGAACGTATTAAAATACTTCCGATTTGAGGTCTTTTCATTTTGTTGTTTTTCTACTCATCCATAATCACCCGATCATCCAATAAATTCTCATCCTCTTCGAATATAATGGCTTCACAATACCCTTTGTTTTTATCATAGAGGAAATTAATTAAAAATATGACTCCAAATGCCACGGGAATATAGGGTAACGCTAAAAATAGAATCCCTAATTCATTCATGTGCGTGCCGTTTCCGGAAACGAAACCAAGACCACCCATTGCTAAAAAACCAATAAAAAGAACAAGGAAACAAATCAACCCGTTCAAGGCAAAAATATATTGCCACTTTTGTTTGGTCCCTTGGGCACGCCGATAAATCCACATCAACGCAAAAAACAGGACAGGGATTACGGGAATACAAATCACTCCTGTAATTGCAATCCCCGCAGCGACAAGATCAACAAAAGAAATGGGACTTGTCCATGCCATTATACCTGCCGTAAGCCAAGTACCTAGAAGCACGGTTAAAAGATAAATCCAAAAGGAACGCCAAAAGAGGTTCCATTTTGTAGGAACCAGCCTACTTGATTTTTGCGAAGACTCCATCCACGTGGGCATTATGACCGAACATACATTCCCGGCGCTCATCGATATATCGAATGGCGGCAAAACCGTCCTTGAATAAAATTTCGAAGGAGCAATCCTCGAATTCCTCTTCGCCCTTCCAATCAATAAGGATGCGATTACCGTCCAATAGGTCATCCTCTGCTTCCTCAACGGTCGCCATATTTCTTGCCGGTGCTTGCGTTAGACAAAAAAGGTCGTATTTAATCTTTTTATCCTTTACACTATGGACGATGAGGGTTCCCGTATGCCCTTCTTCACCGTTTTGGTAAGCATAAGTCCCTACGATGTCCCCCGTGGCTTCCATTTGCGGGGCTTTGGGCTTCATCTCCGTTGGTTTTACGTCGAAATCATAATTTACCCGGGTAACGGGTGAAAACCATTTCATATCAGTCGGGTCAAAACAACTGATGATACCGGTAACGTTCCCGTCCTTCCCGAATTCCTTCAAGCGCAAATATCCGTACTCGAATTGACCGTATAATCGGATAGGCTCTCCTACTTTTTTATAAGTGATTTCCCCTTTAGCAATATTGTCCTTCACGTAATACCAAAGATGGACCGGGATATTCCCGTTTAGTACTCCTTCAAAGGAATACATTCCCTTGAATTCGTAATCCGTTCCTTCGGGGGGATAATCTTTTGGGGCACCTTCCCCGGGTTCGTTTGTCTTCGGTTCCGGAGTCGTCTCAACGGCTGTTTCAGGGGTTTCCGCTTCCGATTCGGTCGTATTGGTTCCGCAGGAGAACCAAATGGCAAACAAGGGTAAAAGGAATAGGGAATACCTTTTCATGATGATCGTTTTCTTTTGTTTTTTCCAATAAGGGAAGATAAGGCAAAATAAAGATACTCCCCCTTAATGATAGTATCGGCTGAAGCAAGACTTCCTTCCATTGAGGTCCTTTGGAAATGGTTTTGTTCAGGATCGATTTTTAGGCCGGTACAAGCAAAGGAAGTAAAGCCGGGATAGGTATCCTTGACTTTCTTAAAGAAAGAGGTATTTATTCCAACGTCGTTAAAGGGGAACGAGAAATTTTCCGTTTTTAAGATTTTCATGGATTCAAGGGTCTGCCGCAATTGTTCCTCCTCTTTCATTTCAAAGTAAGGTCTATGATTCTTGGAATGGGCACCGATAGTGAAACCCTTGCTCTTCCAGTCCTCCAACTGCTCCCAATCCATATAGGGCTTATATTGCGTAAGGAAATCCCCAAAATCAACATCGTATTCCTCTGCCAACTTATCCAGGATTTCATCCGAAATTACGTGGGTTCGAAGCTTATTGGTGAAATGAGTATCCCTGACTGTTTGTAACAACAAGGCAGCTTTATAGCGGTAAAAAAGCTTTTTATTGCCAATGAAATCCGTGTTGAAAAATAGGGTAGCGGGTACACCTTTTTCTAAAAGTAGTGGCATTACTACCTCGTAAATTTGACGCAATCCGTCATCAAAACTCAAGTGGAAAATGGCTTTACCGTTTTTCTTTTCCAAGGGATTCTTTTTGAAATCCACCAAGGAAACGGGTTCGAAATATTTGAGGAAGGTTTCAAGGTCTTTCTTGAAAATCGCTAGAGAACGAGGGAGATAAAGCGGGCTAATATGCGGTAAATCACTTGCTTCACCCACGGCATGATAGTAAGGAAGAAACGGAACCCTTCTTGAAACGGCATCCAAGCGAAAAGGTCGCTTCCTTGGATAAAATTTACCAAGGGATATGACGGTTTTACTTCGCACTACTTTTTAACGGCTATTTGTATACCGTCCCTGATGGGAAGCAGGAAGTTTTCCAATCTATCATCCTCCTTGATTTTTTTATTGAATTGGTCAAGAATGAACGCCCTAGGATCATTCTTTTCCGAAGGATTTAAAACCCGCCCGAACCAAAGGACATTATCCGCAAGGATAATCCCTCCTTTTGATACTTTATCAATAATTAGTTCAAGATATTCAGGGTATTGCTCCTTAGCGGCATCAATGAAAACGAAGTCGAATTCCCCTTCGAGTTCCGGAATAATTTCCAAAGCATCCCCAAGCATTAATTTTATATCCTTTCCCCTTGGATGTTTCCCGAATGCCTCCTTGATAATAAACTGTAATTCCTCATTCCCTTCAATGGTAATTATCTCGCCGTCTTCCGCTAATCCTTCCGCCATGCAAAGGGTGGCATAACCCGTAAATGTCCCGATCTCAAGAATGCGTTTAGGCATCCTTAATTTCGATAAAAAACTAAGCAAACGTCCTTGTACTTTCCCGGAAACCATGGACCCGGCAAGGGTGCGCATGTAAGAAACCCGCTCCAACCGATTCAACAACTCTCCCGGGTCCGAACTAACTGATTCGGCGTATTCATTGATGAGAACTTCCTTTTTTGGGTCCATTTTCTTGATTTGCCGGCTTGCCGATGTCGTTTTTTTAACATACG
The DNA here is from genome assembly GCA_020629475.1 of Saprospiraceae bacterium. Classification (GTDB taxonomy): domain Bacteria; phylum Bacteroidota; class Bacteroidia; order Chitinophagales; family Saprospiraceae; genus JAHDCE01. Next base: position 955 of record JAHDDF010000182.1, on the reverse strand, counting down.
GTGCCTTAATAAGGGACTAATTTTAATAAAGAACTATCTTTAAAATGTCTTTATCCTGATGATTGCAAAGTACGTGAAAAAACACGTACGAAACAGTACGAAGCCTAAAACGATTCTAGATGAAATCGCTTAAACAAGCGGGGTGGCTCACCCTATTGATTTGTTTTTTCTCAACTTCCCTTTTTTCCCAGATGGAGGTAACTCCCGGTAATGTTGTTCCGCTTACGCCGGAAAACCTGATTACCAATATTTTCCTTGGGGACGGGGTTGAGGTGAATAATGTAACCTACGTCGGTGATCCTGCCGCTGTCGGGTATTTCCAAAATGCGGAACCCGATATCAATATTGGCAGGGGAATAGTCATGTCCTCCGGTTTTGCGGAGGATGCTCCGGGAGCGAATTGCCCGGCGGCTTGCGGTAACTCGGGGGGAATTACTTCCGGTAATACCTCGGGAGGAACGGACAATGATCTCTTCATCGTTTCAGGTGATCCTATCAATGATGTGGCGTCCTATATCATTGAATTCGTTCCTTTAGCGGATACCCTCAGGTTTGATTACGTTTTTGCATCGGAGGAATATGATAATTTTACCTGTTCTTCGGTAAATGATGCTTTCGGTTTCTTTATATGGGGACCGGGCATTGCGGGACCCTATTCCAATGGTGCGGAAAATATCGCCTTGGTTCCCGGAACCACGGATGAGGTTTCCATTAACACCGTTAATGAAGGTCTTGAACCTCCGGGACCTAATTGCATAACCACCAACTCACAGTTTTTTAATTCTAACGCTGACGCCAATCCCCAACCCATCAACTTGGAATATAATGGCTTTACGGATGTATTCACCGCTACTGCCATCGTAACGCCCTGTGAAACGTATTTCATTAAGTTAGCGATCGGTGACGGGGGTGACGAAATTTATGATTCCGCCGTATTCCTCCAAGCAAAATCCTT
>JAHDDF010000181.1:3685-8725 GCA_020629475.1 Saprospiraceae bacterium | reverse complement strand
AAAGGCAAAGGAAAAGTGCACCCTATTTTGCCCTCTTTTGGTGTTAATTAACTGATTTTCAATATCTTGCTGTTATTTAATTAGACCTCCGAGGTCTTTCCGGTTTTTATTTAAACTTATTGCGTAAAAATATTGACTTTGTAATCAATATACGTATATTTGTTCCTCTTCATCCGTGTAACGCATCTTTTTCGGGAAAAGGGAGGATTTACCTCTTTTCTTGGTTGAAAAGTTTCCGTTCTTATCCGTTTTAGCTTGTGCGTTTTCATTGATGGGGCAACCGGTTTTCCTACTGCAAGAAGTAGTGGAAACCAAGAAAAACCCGAGGGTGAGGCACAAAATGATGCTTAGGTATGATTTTTTCATTCTACTGAATTATCTGATTTATCGCCAAAATAAAAGGAAAACCCTTGAAATTCAATTCCGAATACATGAATAAACGGAAAAAAATCAAGGGAAGCCCCTAAAATACTAGGCTCATGGCGTATGAATCTTGATTTTGTTTATACTTGCATATATTTTTGTTCAGCTTCGATTTACTCATATAAAAAACCTAGATCATGAACAAAGGAGATTTGATCACAAGAATTGCTGAGGAAGCAGGTCTTACGAAAGCAAAAGCCGGTGAGGCATTGGATGCCGCACTTAAGGTTATCTCCGAAACCCTGAAAGACGGAGGAGAAGTATCCATCATCGGTTTCGGAAAATTCCACGTACAGGAAAGAGCGGCTCGTTCCGGTCACAATCCTGCTACAGGACAACCCATTACCATTCCTGCAAAGAGGGTTCCCAAGTTTAAGCCGGGTGCCGTTTTGAAGGAAACCGTGGAAGGGTAAGAGATAGACCTAATTGAGGTAATGAAAACGGCATCCTGCAAAGGGTGCCGTTTTTTTGTTTTCCGGAACTTAGGTGAAGCATTCACTGTTACAAGCCTTGAACAATTAACCAAGCATGAAGGAAAAGGTAAGAGTAGATAAATGGCTTTGGTCCGTCAGGATTTTTAAATCCCGTACAATGGCCACCACCGCATGTAAAACCGGCAAGGTCCAAGTAAATGAGGTCAACGCCAAACCATCCATGACGGTAGAGGTAGGGGATACTTTAAAGGTAAGAAAGAACGGATTTGATATGTTATTCTTCGTCGTAAAAACGATAGAGAAAAGGGTAGGCGCCCCTATTGCCATTACCTGCTATGAAAACCGTACGCCCCAAGAGGAAATGAACAAGTATAAAGATTGGTACATCGGTAAAGCCGGATCGGAGGTGCGTGACCGAGGAACGGGAAGACCCACCAAGAAGGATCGTAGGGAAATTGAGGACTTCAAAACCGACGGCGAAAATGTTTGGGACGGTTGGGAGGATTGGGATTAATTCCCCTGTTGATTATTTTTTGTGGCAGGGAATTTCCGTACTTTAGCCCTTCTACGATTCATAGAAAACCATCCTCCATTGGCAAAGTCAACCAAGAAAAAAAGTACCAAGGTTACACCGCTTATGCGGCAGTATTTTGACGTGAAAAAGAAGTATCCGGACGCGATTCTTCTTTTCAGGGTCGGGGATTTTTATGAAACTTTCGGGGAGGACGCGGTTACGGCTTCAGGTGTATTGGGAATCATCTTGACAAAGCGGAATAACGGTGGGTCGGATATAGAACTAGCCGGTTTCCCTTACCATTCCTTGGATTTGTATTTGCCTCGCTTGGTTCGGGCGGGTTACCGCGTAGCCATCTGCGAACAATTAGAGAAACCCTCCAAGGAGAAAAAAATCGTAAAACGAGGCGTAACCGAGGTGGTAACGCCGGGTGTCGCTACGGGTGACAAACTATTGGATCATAAATCCAATAACTATTTGTGCGCGCTCCACTACGGAAAACGCGGAAGAATGGGCGCCGCATTCGTGGATATTTCCACGGGGGAATTTTTGGTTACTGAAGGAAATGCTTCCCATGTAGATAAATTGGTTCAAGGTTTCCGCCCTTCCGAGGTACTTTTCGCGAAAGGAAAAGCCAAGGATTTCTCGGAACGTTACGGGGACAAGTTTTATACCTTCCCCTTGGATGAATGGATCTTTACCTCGGATTATACCCGTGAAAAATTATTGGAACATTTCGAGGTAGGCTCCCTGAAAGGATTTGGTGTAGAGGAGATGGAATTGGCGCAGGTAGCGGCAGGGACTGTCTTGCATTACCTTGCTTCCACGGAAAACAAGAATACCAAGCACATCAACGCTATTTCAAGGGTGGAACCCGAGCGTTACGTTTGGTTGGACCGATTTACCATACGGAATTTGGAGTTGATCCATTCCCCGCATGAATCCGGCGTTCCCTTGATAAAGGTTTTGGATCAAACCGTTTCCCCGATGGGTGCCCGCTTACTTAAAAAGTGGGTGGTTTTGCCCCTCAAATCCAAGGAAGCGATTGAAAGCCGCCTTGAGGTAGTGGACTACCTTTTGAATCATCCGGCGGAAGCCTCGGAATTGGAGACGCTAATCCAGAAAATCGGGGATTTGGAACGGATTATTTCCAAGGTGGCACTCGGGAAAATCAATCCAAGGGAAGTGGTTCAATTAAAAAATGCCTTGGAGGCATTGGTGCCAACCCAAGATATTCTAGGTTCATCGGATTGCGCGCCCTTACGCAAACTCGGGGATGCCATTAATCCTTGCTCCTTGATCAAGGAGCAAATTTCCAAGGAGATTGTGGATGAACCGCCCGTGAATCTTTCCAAGGGCGGCGTAATTGCCGAAGGAGTAGACGCCGACCTGGACGAGTATAGAAACGTTTCCAATAATGCCAAGGGGCTTCTGCTTGAAATCCAGAAGAACGAAGCGGAAAGAACGGGTATTACCGGTTTGAAAATCGGGTTCAACAATGTGTTCGGGTATTACTTGGAGGTTACCAATAAGTATAAGGATCAAGGGCTTGTCCCTGATAATTGGGTGAGGAAACAAACCTTAAAAGGTGCGGAACGATACATTACGGATGATTTAAAAAAGCTGGAGGTTAAAATCCTTTCCGCCGAGGAAAAAATCCTGGAACTAGAGGATAAGCTATTCCGAAAATTGGTTTCCGATTTGGCGGATTATATACAACCCATACAGCATAATGCCTCCGTAATCGCTAGGGTGGACTGCTTGATGTCCTTTTGTAAAATCGCGAGGAAATACGAATACTGTAAGCCGGAGGTGAATGATGGTTTCGCCATTGATATAAAACAAGGACGGCACCCGGTTATTGAACGTCAATTGCCGCCGGATGCTCCTTATGTCCCCAATGATGTTTACTTGGATAGGGATAGCACCCAAGTCATGATGATCACGGGCCCCAATATGGCAGGTAAGTCCGCACTCCTCCGCCAAACCGCCTTGATTTCCTTGATGGCGCAAATGGGAAGTTTCGTTCCTGCCACCAAGGCGGAACTCGGTTTGGTAGACAAGGTTTTTACTAGGGTAGGGGCAAGCGATAATATTTCCAGTGGTGAATCAACCTTCATGGTGGAAATGAATGAGACCGCCTCCATTATGAATAATATCTCGGACCGTAGTCTTATCCTCTTGGATGAAATCGGAAGGGGAACGAGTACCTATGATGGGGTTTCCATTGCTTGGTCCATCGCGGAGTACCTGCATGATAACGGTATGGCGGCACCCAAAACGCTTTTCGCTACCCACTATCATGAATTGAATGAATTAGCATCCAAATTCCCTAGGATTAAGAATTATAGTATTGCGGTAAAGCAAGTAGGTCAGAAAGTAATTTTCCTTCGGAAATTGGTGGAGGGCGGCTCCAATCACAGTTTCGGAATTTATGTAGCAAAAATGGCGGGAATGCCCCGTTCCATTGTTGAGCGTTCTAATGTTATCCTTCATCAATTGGAGACCAAAATGCGGGAACAAGGAGATACCGGCAGGGATACGCTTAAGGATATGAAAACACCGGACAATCTCCAGTTATCCATTTTTGAAACCGTTGATCCTGTTTTAGGAAAACTAAAGGAGGCGATATCCGATTTGGACTTGAATGCCATGACGCCCATTGAGTGTATGCTCAAGCTCAATGAATTGAAGAATTTGTTGGACGAATAAAACCTATTCCTCTTTTTCCTTGGATTCCTCGATGAATTTATTGGGAAACGTCATCATGAAGGTGGTTCCTTCTTTCGTGTTCGGTAGGATTTCAATATCCCCGCCATGACGGTTCATGATTTTCTTGCAAATGGAAAGACCGATTCCCGTACCTGAAAACTCTTCACGGTTATGGAGTCTTTGGAAAATGGTGAAGATGTCTTCCCTATGTTCCTCCTCAATCCCGATCCCGTTATCCGATAAATAAATGAGGTTTTTTTCCTCCCCTTCCTCTACCCAAATCTTGATGACGGGTTGTTGGGTGCAGAATTTTATGGAATTATCAATCAAGTTTTGGAAAAGCCGCACCAATAATATTTTATCACCGAAAATCTCGGGCATTTCCTCGTTGAATTCAATGATTGCCTTTTTGTCCTTGATTTTTTGCCCAAGGAGTAGACATACGTCATACAAGACGGAAGAAAGTTCGTGAGGATGAGCATCCAGCTCTTGGGTTCCTGTTCTTGAATAGGATAAAAGATCTTGGATAAGATTATGCATCCTGTCGGTTCCTTTATTGATGAACTTCATGAATTCATCAATAACCGGATCACCATGATTATCCAGACGTTTATCCAATAGTTTTATGAAACCGGAAATCGTTCGCAAAGGCTCTTGGAGGTCGTGGGAAGCAATGTAGGCGAAGCGTTCCAATTCCTCGTTGGAACGTTCAAGATCATGATTAATTTTTTGGAGGGAACGGGTTCTTTGTTCCACTAATAATTCCAATTCCGCTTTGGATTTCTTGAGTTGTGCCTCGATTAATTTCCTATCGGTAATGTCTTTTACAACGGCCGTGAAATAATGGGAATCCTCCGTTTTCAAAGTTTCCGTAATATTCATTTCAATGGGGAATACCGTTCCGTCCGAACGGATGGCCTCCATTTCAATCCACTTTCCCAAAACCCTTGAAACGCC
>JAHDDF010000181.1:0-3585 GCA_020629475.1 Saprospiraceae bacterium | reverse complement strand
TCCAATTTTTCCAAGAGGAATTCGCGAATTTGGGTCTTGTTTAATCGTTCGATTTTTTCCGCGTCAAGGAATCGAATGGGAATGGCACCCGTAAGGCGTACGAAAGAATCCAAGGACTTGTAATCCAAGGCAAGGGAATCATGGACTTCGTTAAGGAAATTTGCCGTCCGCTCGAAACCCAAGTGGCTTTCAAGGTTGTCGATAAGCATTTCCATGTTTTCCTTTTCCTGGATTCTCTGTTTAAAAACCGGGAATTTTTTCTTTAAACCATCACCCCATATGGGTTTCAATTTATTTTCTAAACCGTCCTGGAAGAGGGATATCAATTGGGTAAATTGCTTATCCTCTTCCAGGAATATGAGTTTGAAGCTTTCCAGTTGTTGTAAATCCGGGAAAACCTCTTGTATGTGTTTCCTTAAACGTTCCTCTGATACCTCGAATACGACTCCTGCAGTGATTATGTATTGCTCTACTTTCAGGTAAAAGGAGGGTAATTCCTTCTTTTGTTGCTCCAAGGATTTTTCCTCGAATTCATCAAGGATTTTTGCTACCCAATGCGATTTTTCGGGAAGCTGAATCCATTGACGGAGCAAATGACAAAGCCCTACCATATCGTCCGTGGAGACGATGGCGTCATTGTAAACCGCACGTACGCGCGGCTTACCCAATAACCAAGCTTTTATTACCTGAAAAGGGTTATTCAAGATGCAACCGGATATTAAAAATGTGGATGGGTATTTTAGTTACCCTTACTCGCATTGTAAATTTGGTAGAAGCCTAGACCGGATAAACTCCAAGTTACGACTAGTGCTACAAACCAAGCAATGGTTCCTCCCGTGTAACCGAATAACTCCTTGAATACATCATAACCGAAATGGTGCTGTGCTTGCATGGCCAAGTGACCTACCGCCATTACCAGAAATCCCCATGCCATAAGGTTCATTCCTTTCCCGAAAGCACCTCCTTTTAGGGCTCCCGCCGTTTTGAAAGCGTAAAAAATACAGAGGAATAAAAACGGTAATTCAAACAAACCGAACCATTTTTCAATGGTCATTCCTCCGCCGCTTCCACCATGTTGGTGGTCTTGGAAAAGAAAAATCATGGAGGATGAATCGAAACTCGTAAATAAATCTAACATGATGCGTGAATTATGTCGTGTTGTAATGATTTGAAAAGAAAGTAGTAACAATCAAGAAACTTGCACTTTTTTGAAACGGAGGAATACTTCTAAGGTTCCGTTTCGTTCGCATCTATTTATGGTAGGATTAGATAATTTATGGTTAGCTGAAATGATGCCAAAATTGATTTGCTTTTTTGTTTTAAATAAGGAGAAAGTAAAAATTTGAAAACTATTTGTGTTTTTATTGTTCAATCCGCTTAACTTTGTTACAACGCAATCTTGGAAATGGCATTACGGGAAGAATTTCCCCAAAACGGGGAAGTATACATGGATGGTACAAGTGATGGGGTTCGTTACGAACTCACCTTCGGCGGTGCGTCCCAAGCGCATAGTTACGAGATGATTCGTGCTTTTTTGGCGGAACAGGGGTACGAGAATATCCCCTTGCCGGAATCCTTGGAGGATTTAAGACGATTCAGGCATCCCGTTAACCCAAAGGGGCAAATCCTACTTTTTGAGGAAAACGGGTATTGCCATAATCCCGTAAAGGTTTTATTCCCATTGGATCGAAGAAAGAAAAGGGTCTTACATCTGGTGATTTATAATGAAAACGCACCCAATCATCTACTTCGTTTTCACGGGAAAATAGGGGAGGACTAGCGCCTGACGGGCGTGAAGGAATAATTCATGGTTTTTACGTCCCCGAAGCTTGTCCCGTTTACGCTAAACCCGCCTTGTTTCCCTTGGTACTTGAATTCCATCTCTCCCATGTCATCGTTTTTAAAGGTATCGGAATCCCACATTTCCATACTAATTTTGTCCCCTTCCAAATACCTTAGGGTAAAGGTGGCATTGTCCATGGTAAAGGTATTGGAATGATACTCACTCGTAAATTGGATATCACTTCCCACTTTGATATGGTAATAAGGATCAGGCTTTCCTTCCCCTAGGGGTTTGACATGGAAATCATAAATCTTATCCTTGATACTCAGGTTGGAAATGGAAACCCTGGCATGTTTCCTTTCCGGGACATTGACCGTTATTTCACCAAAATCCAAATTGGTAAAGGTGTGCTTCCCGTAAGGGTGTGTGGCACCTATCGTTACCATAAGGGTAGATGTTCCGTCAGGAACGTCTAAATCATAATAGGGGATAAAAAGTCGGAGTTTGTGTTTCCGCCCGCCCGGATGCCACAGCCTTTTTTGGGCAATATTGAAATTTCTCCTGTCGAAGCTTTTCTTCAACCAAGGGCTTACCATTTTTTCCCCTAGATAAGCCGTAGAAAAGAAGTAAAAGGTGTCATCACCGTCCGCGGTTTCTTGATAATAGGGATTTTTCAAGGAAACGGAACAGCTTAGTACGATTCCTTTAGTCCCGCTTTGACTCCCCTCCGAGAGCTTTATATCGGAAACATCGAATTCGACGTCTTGGTAATAAACGGGTTTGGGTATTTCGATTTCCTTGATTTCGGAATGGACTATTTTCGCCGGTTTTCCCGGAACGCCTACCATGATTCTAAGCTCGAATTCGGAAATGCCCTTGTCAGGGAAATCCTTGAAATCAATCATTTCCTCAATTTTTGGGGTTTCCCATGTATTTGATGGTTTTTTGCTTAAGTCTGATTCCTTCAATTTTCCGCTTGAAACGGGGTAATCATTTACCCATTCCTCCATGATGATTTTGTTCCGTCTTACATCACGGATGCCGTAGGATATCTCATAAACGGCATCTTCCGTGAGTTTGGGATCTTGAAGGAACCGGAGTTTGAAGGAAAGTTCCCACCCTTGGGTTGTTTTGCTTTTGTTCAAGGCAGGAGCATCCGAGTAAAGGTTGAAGACTTCAAAGTTCTGCTCCTGAAAGGGGATGTATTGAATGTCGGGGATATTAATCGTGATTTTTTGTTCATGGAAATTCCTTTTGCTGTACACCTTGTTTTTCAAGTGCAAGCCAAGGGTAAATTCATGGGCTCCCGGTTTTAATTTCAGTTTTTTGTAGGGGATAAATATTTCACCTTCAGCTGTCATATAGTCGGCTTCCCTATCGTGCATTGGTTTTCTTGCATTTACGTAATCCTTTTGTTCACTACTGGACTCAGCGGATTCCGAATGGTACACGGTTACGTTCCGCGCATCCCTAAGTTCCCAGGTTAATTGATGGCTTTGCTGGAAAAAATCCTCGATTACACTTCCGAACTTGATTTCCACTTCGATGAAAATGCCTCTATCACTAAATCTATAGGAAAGATGATCCTCCTCCATCTCGAAAGATGTAACGGAAAGCGGTTGTCCGGGATGTTGTGCATGTAGCACCCCGAATGAAAGAATCAATGTAATGGCAATGGTCAGGTGTCTCATGTCAGGTGTTTTTGGTAAATCGGGGGTATAAACGCTTTGTGATTGAAGGGTATTGCCTCGGAAATAGGATTTCCTATTTCTTTGAATATCAAAATATATAAGAAAAATTTA
>JAHDDF010000721.1 GCA_020629475.1 Saprospiraceae bacterium | reverse complement strand
TTAAGGAATTGCGGCTTGGGCGGCTCCTTCCAAGAAAATGATTTCCACGATTTTTTTGATGACTTTATCTATAGGGGGAAAAAGGAAAAATCAAAGGGGACGATACAAAAATACGTCTCCGTCCAAAACGTTTTTAGGAGATACGAGGAGGCAAGGGGAATTTCCTTGTCTTTCCATTCCTTTAACTTGGATTTTTATGCCGACTTCAAGCAATATATTTTAGAGGAAAGGGAACAAACCCTGAATTACTTCGGGAATCTTATCCGGGTACTTAAAACCGTCTTGAACGATGCCGTGGAGCTAGGGGTAACCGATGCCACGGAATTTCGCGGAAGGAAGTTCTCGGTTACAAAAGAGGAAATCGATTCCGTATTCCTGGCCCTTGACGAACTGGATAAAATACATGATTTGGTCATCGAGGGCAAGGGGGAAAAGGCCTTGGTTCGCGATCTTTTCCTATTAGGCGCGTATACGGGGTTGAGGTATTCCGATTTCACGGGATTATCACCGGAAAGCGTTAAAAAGGATCACTTGGAGGTGAGGACCCGTAAAACAGGGGAAAAGGTAATTATTCCCCTCCACCCCTACGTCAGGGAAATTATTGAAAGATATTCCGGGGAATCCGGGTTTTCCATGGGGACTATCCCGAACCAAAAAATGAATAAAATCATAAAGGAACTCGCCGAGGAAGCGGGCATTACCCAAGACGTGGAGAATTTCGACAACAAGGGCGGGAAAAGAAAACGGATCGTCGTGCCCAAGTATACCTTGATTTCCACGCACACCGCTAGGCGTTCTTTCGCTTCCAATGCTTTCCTCGCGGAAGTCCCTACCATATCCATCATGAAAATTACGGGGCATAAAACGGAATCCGCTTTCATGAAATATATCCGGATTGATCAACTCCAAAATGCCGAAAAATTGAAAGGGCACGAGTTCTTCGGGAAAAGGGAATAATGAAGTTTCTAAAAATAATTTTTGCGTTGAATTTGGTATTTCTTTATTTTTGTTACGGGGAAATATAAATCAACAACATTAATCGTAAGACGATTAAATAGTAGGGATTTATATAATTTTAAGTTTTTATCATGAAAATTTTTAATGAACCGCAGCTTTGTCGAAAAGTCGATCCTGTCGAAAAATTAGAGCCGACCTCAATTTCTACAACTTCCAAAGAGAGGAATGAGGAAAAAGCAAAAATCCAGTTAGCATTTTTTGCGATTCTCATCATCTTTATAATCGGTTTTGCCACCTTTTCCGACAATGGGATTTTGGCATCCGGGAAATCCAAAATCAAGGATGGTCTTTTAACTACACCCAAGGGTGAACCCGGGGAAATTCCCCGAACCGAAGTCGGCAATGTTCCGCTTGATAAGAAAAATGACCCCGGGTTATTCGAGGGCCTAATGT
>JAHDDF010000180.1:7296-8742 GCA_020629475.1 Saprospiraceae bacterium | reverse complement strand
GATCCCGAAGAAAATCGAATCCTTTCAGAAACGGAATTATGCTTTTCCGGTGTCGAAACAAAGCTCGATTGCCTCAGCGGAATCTATTCCGGTTTCCGTACCCTTGAAAATCATGGTGGCGGGGATACGACATATCTCGAAATGGAATTCATAAATAACGAGGAAGAACTTTGGCTTCTTCCAAACCGCCCGTTAAATGAAGCTTATGAACAAGGCGGGATTATTTTATTCACTGAGATACAATCGAATTACTTCGAATACTTTTTTCTTTTCCGCCATGATAGTCTTGTAATTACGGAGTTAGAAACTTTCGGTCCACCACCGAAATTGTATAAGTTCTATATGAAGAAGATGGATTAAGGAACGTGGAATCAGTAAGTGTCCGATTTGGACTACTTCTTTTTCACCTGTCCTTCATCATAAACCCGATAACTATCGGGTCGCCGATGCTCTGCATCGCCTACGTTTTCTTCTTCGTTCAGGCAAAAAATAACCGATTCTAAATTCGAACACTTATTGATTCCACGTTCCTAAGGAATTCCAGGAACCAAACACCTCCTTTCCTCGTTATTTCCCTGTATTTTTATGCCTCGCATATATATCAAGAATGGAACATTTACCCAAGGACGCACTGTCCAAATTGGAATTCGATAAAATATTGGAACGCCTGGAAAGCTATTGCATGGGCGTACCCGGCAAAGAGCAGGTTAGGCGGATTAGGCCTAGGACCGAGACGTTCATCTTGGATCGTTTGCTCAAGGAGGTAAAGGAGTGGCTCCTGTCCTTGAACAACGATAAGCGGATTCCCCTTGGGAACTATGACGATGTTTCCGCCGAACTAAAAATGCTAAAGATTGAAGGGCACGTAGCACCCGCCGAAGATATCCTGCAATTGCGCAAACTATTGGTTTCAGCAGGGGAGGTATTCGAGTTTTTTCACCCCGAGCATCAAAAAATATATCCTACCGTTTACGATACCATCCGTGAGCAGACCTTCAACGAAGGCCTCGTTATCGACATTGATAAAATCTTTGATGAGGAAGGGAAAATTAAACCCAATGCTTCCCCTGAATTACAACGCATCCACCGCACGACCATTTCCAAGCATCGTGAATTGGATAAGGAGTTTAAAAGTGCTGTCCAAAGTTACAGGGGAAAAGGCTGGCTAACGGACAACGTGGAATCCGTGAGAAACGGTAGACGCGTACTTTCCGTACCCGCCGAACACAAACGTAAAATCAAGGGAATCATCCATGATGAATCCGCCACCGGAAGAACGGCATTCCTTGAACCCGACGGTATCATCGAAATCAATAATGACCTCTTTCACCTTCAAATCGAGGAAAGAAGGGAAATCTATAGAATTCTAAGGGACCTAAGCGCAAAACTCCTACGTTCCCTTAATTTACAAGTACGCGGAAACGCTAATCCGCTTGGATGTCATCC
>JAHDDF010000180.1:0-7286 GCA_020629475.1 Saprospiraceae bacterium | reverse complement strand
ATTCCATCTTCAAATTGAGGAAAGAAGGGAAATCTATAGAATACTAAGGGATTTAAGCGCTAAACTCCGCCCTTGCGTTCCCTTAATTGCCAAGTACGCGGAAACGCTAATCCGCTTGGATGTCATCCAGGCCAAGGCGCGTTTAGCCCTTGAAATGGATGCGGATATGCCTAGGATATCCAAGGAGCCTACCTTCGGTTTTAGGACGGCATACCATCCTTTACTTTTCTTGATCAATAAATCAGAAGGAAAGAAAACGGTACCCTTTGATTTAGTGCTGCATGGGCAAAACCGCGTAATTATCCTGAGTGGTCCCAATGCGGGGGGTAAATCCGTTACCATGAAGGCGGTGGGTTTACTTCAGGTCATGTTCCAAAGCGGGATGTTGGTGCCTTGTGATCCGGAATCCGAGTTCGGGATATTCGAGAAGATATTCACGGATATCGGTGATCAGCAATCCTTGGAGGATGACCTTTCTACCTATTCTTCCCGTCTTGCCAATATGAAGTCCTTCCTCAAGCATGCGGATGATCAATCTCTGGTTTTAATTGATGAGTTTGGTTCAGGAACGGACCCTAAAGTCGGTGGTGCTATCGCGGAAGCCATTTTGAAGGAATTCCACCAAAGGAACGTATTCTCCTTTATTACCACGCACTATTCCAATTTGAAGGTTTTCGCTTTCAAGACCAAGGGCATCGTAAACGGTGCCATGCGTTTTGATAAGGATAGTCTTTCTCCTTCTTATGAATTACAAGTTGGGAAACCGGGTTCCTCTTATGGTTTTGAAATTGCCAATAAGATTGGCTTGGATAAAAAAATCATCAAGTACGCCAAGAATAAGGTAGGTAAGAATGAAAGGGCGGTGGATCAACTATTGATTGACCTTCAAAGGGAAAAACAAGAACTTGAAGAAAAATTAGAGGCGGCGCAAAACAGGCAAAAGACCCTTGACCGCTTGATTAAATCCTACGAAACCATGTCCTCGGAACTTGATGTAGGACGCAAAAAGCTCAAGCTGGACAAGAAGGAGTTCGACATGAAAAAGTCCGCGGATCAGAACCGTGAACTGGATAAAATCATGCGCGAAATCAAAGAGGAAAAGAACCTTGAAAAAGCCAAGAAACTTGCCGCCGAAGTTAGAAGGAAAAGGGAAGAGGCAACCAGGGAGGCTTCTAATCTCAAAGAGGATATTTATTACAAGGAAGCCAAGGATGATCGTCCCATTGAAGTAGGGGATTTCGTTCGCCTAAAAACGGGCGGTGCTACCGGTAAGGTGAAGCGCCTCGACAAGAAGAAAGCGGAAGTTGAGGTGGGTATGATTACCATGTCCGTAAAACTCCGTGATTTAACCTTGGCGGGGACGCCTTTGGAAATCAGGAAGGAGAAATCCGTAAAAATGAATACCGTTGAACGGCATGCCGCTTTTAAGGCTAGGATTGATGTCCGTGGTATGCGCAGGGAGGAAGCTATGGCTATGATTGAGAAGTACGTGGACGAGGCTTTGGTGTCGGGTATTTCCGCTTTTGAAGTCATCCACGGTAAAGGAAATGGGATATTGAGGAAAGCCGTCGCCTCGAAATTAAGGGAATATGACGTCCAGATGTCACTTTCACACCCCGAAGACAGGCAAGGAGGGGACGGCGTAACAGTGGTTGAATTCGTTTAATAAGTACGAAGTAGGTTATACTAAACAATTCAGTTATTCTTCTTCAATACGAGCGATTGTCTGAAATTTTGTTATCCAGACCAGACATTAGACGCTAGATTTTAGACGTTAGACAAATTTTAGCTTAAATGATAAAATCCGGTCTAACGTCTAATGTCCAATATCTAACGTCTATACTTTTAGCGCTTTACAAAATTGTGGTAAGTAGAAGAATTGCTTAGTAGAGCTAAGAATTAAAATGTAAAGGTTCATTTCATCCAAAAAACAACGAAATGAAACGGATAACCATTGCGATTACCGTGCTGACGGTAATCGGCATCTCACTTATTTGGAAGCCTAAATGGAATAAGGAAAACGTAAATGCAACCATTTCCTTTGACGTTTCAGGCTATTATATTTATCTCCCCGCCGTATTTATATATCATGATTTATCCAAGGTGGAATTCAAGCAGGATATTCATGAAAAGTACAATAATTCAAGCCATCCGTATCAAACATTTACCCATACCAATGGTAATGAAATAGCCAAGTACAGCAGTGGCTGGGCCATTCAAATGACGCCTTTCTTTTTGATGGGACACGGCGTGGCATTAATTACAAATTACCCCGCCGACGGCTATTCGGAGCCCTATCAAGCAGCCATTCATTGGGGGAGTTTAATCATTGGTTTGCTTGGGTTTTTATTGGCTTGGAAAAACTTGAGATATTGGTTTTCCGAGCGTATCTCAAGCATTGTTTTGTTGTTATTATTATTCGGTACCAATTACTTGAATTACATTACGATGGATGCGGCAATGCCGCATAATCTCATATTTTTTCACTATTCTTTATTGATATATTTAAGTCGTAAGTTTTACGAAAATCCAAGATTTAAATGGGCTATTTTAATCGGCGTCTCCGTAGGACTCTGCGCGTTGACTAGACCAACTGAAATAATAGCAGGGCTTATTCCCGTATTTTTTGGGATAGGATTTATTGGATTCAAGGCATGGAAAAACATCCTCAGGGAAAATGGTTTAAAAGTTTTATCCGCCATTATAGTATGCATACTAATTGGTGCGATTCAGTTCTTATATTGGAAGTCAATAGGAGGGGAGTGGTTCATTTATTCCTACGAAGCGGATCAAGGATTTGATTGGGGAAATGCCCAAATTTGGCGAGGGCTTTTTTCGTATAAAAAAGGTTGGCTGGTATATACGCCTTTAATGATTTTATCCATTTTAGGAATACCTTTTTTATGGATAAAAAATAGGTCAGTAAGTATCTTTATTTTTCTTTTTTTATTGCTAACCATTTACATTGCCTTCTCTTGGAAATGCTGGTGGTACGGTGGGAGTTTAGGTCAAAGGGTAATGGTTCCTTCTTATGCTTTATTGATATTTTCTATTGCTGCCTTACTTGATTTTATACGAAGTAAAAATTGGTTTTTTAAAATTCCTTTTATCGCAATTACGGGCTTTTTCGTTTATCATAATCTATGGGTTCATCTTAGCATGCAGCACACGGGAATTTTATTTTCCGATGAAGTAACACCGGCTTATTTTAAATCGATTTATTTAAAAAATACGGTTCCCGATGATTTGGTTAAATTACTTGATACGGACGAGTATTGTAATACAAAAAGAAAGGATATAGAAGTTCATCTCAAGGAGGATTTCGAAAATTTTCCCAAGGAAGAATGCTTGGGTGGAACCCTGGGAGAAAATAATTCCTATTGTATTACCGCGTTTGAGATGATAAAACCCGTTATCAGTATAAAAGCTGATAATATCAATGATAAACAGTGGCTTAGGGCAGGGGCTACTTTTGGTTCCACTAATGCTGTTTGGAATATTTGGAGGGGTGCATCTATGGATGTCGGATTTTATTGCCAAGGAAAAGAAATCAAGCGGCGTAGTTTGCGGATGGTTCGTTATATTAAACATTGGGAGGAAAAGGAATTGTATTTGGATGTTGGAATACCCAAGGAGGATTTTGATAATATCCGGATTTATTTCTATACTAAGTCACCTGAAAGTCCCGTAAGAGTGGACGATTTTTATATCGAATCTTTTAACGAGAAAAAATGAATCGCTTTTTTTATTTCCTAGGAGGAGTTTGCCTTTTTTTTGCCTCATGTACCTTCTCAAAAATAGTCGTACACAACGCACCATCCATAAAGGATACCAAGATATTCGAAGCAAGGGAATTAAAAAATACACCAAGCGAGTTTCCGTTTTTTATTTCTAAAGAAAATATTCAATTACCGCCTCCCTCCGTTTGGACAAGTGATCAAGAAAAGCCTGCTACGGAAAATGATATTTATTCATTTTTGGAAAGGACCAATTCCTTGTCCTTATTAGTGGTCAGGAATGATTCGCTTTTATTCGAATGGTATAATGAAAAACTAGAAAAGCATCCACCTCAAAAAATATTTTCCATTACTAAGGTATTTGTAACCACGCTTGTAGCCATTGCCTTGGAGGAAGGAAAATTAAAATCCTTGGATCAAAAGGTATCCGAATTTATCCCCTCTTTTAGTAAAGGCTTAAAATCAAAAATTACATTACGTCATTGTATTCAAATGACCTCGGGGATAAATCATAATGATTACACAAGGATTTTACCCTCCGCTACTTTGTATTACAATACCAACTTGGATAAGCAATTGGATAAACTAAAAATGTCCCATGAACCCGGGACGCACTTCGCGTATAAATCCGTGGATACCCAAATCCTAGGACATTGTTTGGAAAAGGCGATAGGAAAAAGTGTAAGTGATTATTTAGAGGAAAAAATTTGGCAACCGCTAGGAATGGAGCAGCCCGGTTTATTCACGCTTGATTCCGAAAACGGGAATGAAAGGATGTTCGGCGGAATGGCGGTTGGTTCTAGGGATTTATTACGCTTAGGAAAATTATTTAAGAACAAAGGGAAGTGGAAGGGAAAGCAAATCGTCCCTGTAAAATGGATCAAGGAATTCCGGACAAGAACACCCAAGGCGGATAAATGGTGGGGATATACCTACGGCTGGTGGTTGGATGGTCCGCAAGCCGGTGAATTTAAGAACGAAACCGATTTTATTGCGGCGGGTTATATGGGGCAGATATTATACGTAGATCCGGATAATGATATCATGATTGTCCGTCGTGGATGGGATAATGCCGATATGATGTGGCACGTCGTTATTGAAAGGCTGGCGGAATTAATTGCGATAAATGTCCCTAACCGTAATTTCTCCTTGGATAGTCCCTCGCTCGATTTTAAGGGAATTTATGAGGGAGAGGACATTCGTATTGAAATAAGGAAAAAAGATAAAGACTGGCTTATTGAAGATTCTAAGACAGGGAATTCAATTTTATATAAACGTTACGCACCCCTAAGCATCTTTAGCAAGAAGGGCTTTAATAAAATCATGTTTAAAATCGAAGGAAACGAAATCCTCGGTATTTATTTTGATGAACCCTCGGATATGAGATTGCGGTTTCTGAAGAGGATGAATTAATCAATTACGAATTGATTTTAGTTATTAAGGGAAAGAAGCCCCTATTTTTTCTTCCATTATCTCCTCCTCCGTTTCCCCAAGATCAGGATGGGAAAAATCATATGAAGCATTTCCTTCCTCATCCAATTTGATCCAAAGAATGGTTTCTTTGGCTTCAGGCTCCTTGCTCAACGCGGCAAATGCGTTTTGGGCATGGTGTACCCGACTAAGGGGGCTATCTTCTCCCGTAATGAATACCAAGGTTTCCGTATTTCTTTTCAATTTATCCTTAGCAATGGTCCTTGCTGATCTTCCGATTAACTCGGCGGTGCTTTTGGATATTTTTAAATTCGGGATAAAATTCTGGAGTCGAATATCATTGGATATCTTTGAACCCTCGAAAACTTCGGCTTCAGGAATTTCCCTGTATTTTTTCCCTTCAACCTGAGCACCATTTTCGGAAGTATCCGATTGGCAAGAAAAAAGGAATAAACCCAAAAATGCGAATAACAGAAGTCTAGTTTTCATTCGTGATATGGCTTACAGTGATCCTAAAATACCCTTAATTCCTTTTCTGATGCCTGAATTTTCAGCTTTACCCAATTCATGACCGTGTACGTCCACTACGGCGGAACCATCCGTTGCGTTGATTTGTACCAAGGCAATGGTTTTACTATCACCCATATCCTTTTTGAATTTCTGGATTTTAGATACGTCCCCGCTTTGGGTATTCGTATTGGTCAGGTAAATATTAATCTTTGGTTTCTTGTCCTTGAACTTCGGGTAAATGGCGGTAGCTACCGCATTACCGATGGTCTGTGCCGTCCCTTGCATTAAAACCGGGCTTCCTTTTCCTCTAAAGTCATACAACTTAATGCCGGTAGCAAGTTGTGGACCCTCATAAGGCTTATCGGTTTCATTGTTTACCGTATTGGAAGAAGGAGGAGTATCAGGAGCGGGGGAGGGATTAGGCGTGTCAGGCGTACAAGCCATTAAAAATAATCCGAAAAAAATAGTGATCAAGAAAGAAAACCTAGTCTTCATGAGTAGTGATTGTTATTAATTCAGGCGCGAAAATAGGGAAAGGATTTGAATCATTTAAACATGCTTAAAAAAAACGCCCCTACTTCAATTTCAATTTTCGATTCATTTCCAAAATAGCATCCTCGATACCTTTTGGCGTCAAGGGAAACATATCAATGATACTCCCTATTACCTTAGTGGTATAAGTGTGGTTCCAAGCCGCAACCGGCATCGGGTTCAACCAAGCAATCCGCTTGAATTTTTCCGCCATTTTATGCCAATCGGAAACACTTTCCTCATCCAATTCCCAAGGGGACATTGCGGCGTCACCAAGGATAAAGACGGAATGTTGATCCTCGTAACCCAGTATTTGGGATAACTTCAAAAACTTGAATCTCGCTGCATCCTCGTAGGCGCCGCCGTAAATGGTGTTGTGGAAATAATGGATTTTTAAATCGTGGGCGTAGCGGGTTTTCATTTTGGAAAACAACTTCCGTACTTGTTTCACGTAAGGCGTCATGGACCAACCACCGTTATCCACCAAGAGAAGTACACGTACCTTTTGTTCGGTTTTTTCCCTTTGGACCGGTAGGAAAATGCCGCCCTCCTTCAAACCGTTCCGGATGGTTTCAGGAATATCCAATTCAATTTGCGCCGTTTCCTCACGAATACCTTTCAGTGCCGCCAGTGCCGCGTCGATATTATCGTCCTTGAGGATGGCGTTTTTATCAACGGGATAAAAGTTTGGATCCGCCATGACCTTCCGAGCCATTTTACCGCCTCCTTTACCGCCTACGCGTATGCCGTCCTTGGCAAGCCCGCCATTGCCGTAAGGCGAATTCCCGTATTGACCTACCCAATGGCTTCCGCCTTGGTGTTTGTGCTTTTGGTTTTCCATGACTTGACGCATCCGCTCCAATAATTCATCCAAGGGAATATCGGAATAGTCTGCCATGGTGTCCGTCATGTTTTGCGGTCCTAGGTCGGTTTGCTCATTCTCGTCCTTCATGCCGGGATTGTCCTGATCCAAGATGTCATCCCCTTGAAGAACCCGCTTGATATCGGCGGAGGTAAGGTGTACTTCGTCCAAGTATTCCTCAATCAGTTGAGGCACATCCGGCAATTCTTCCTCTT
>JAHDDF010000720.1 GCA_020629475.1 Saprospiraceae bacterium | reverse complement strand
TGTCGTCAATGAGGTAATCACCCATATTCAGGTTTTTTCTAGGGTTGATGATTAGGCGTTGGACCATTTCCATCCCTAGGTGTTTTTCTACCCAAACCCGTTTTTCCGTATAACAAAGCGGATTTTTAGTAGATGGTGAGGTGAGGATGTAAATGTCGAAATCCGCTTGCTTCCTTAACCAAGCCATAGCCTCCAAACCACCGGGCATGGGTTCCAAGTTCGCGAAGAATCCGTAGCGGCTTTGTGGGTAATTGAGTCCCGGTTCCGCTTCGACCGCTTCACGGAATGCTTTCTTGAAATTGCAAAGGACATCGTCCATGTCCACGTAGATGACTTTTTTTACGGTCATTTTACCAAATAAATTTTATTAGGATCCAAGCCATGCAAATGAGGAATCCGATCCCGAAAATGATTGTACCGGCTTCAAGAATCGTGTTGTTGATTTTCTTTCCGGAAAGATTGGTGTACCAAGAATGAATAAGTGCGTTCCCGTTGAGTGATTGCGCCAAAGGGAAAAGATTGATCAAGCACATGGCAAAGGCGCCGGCAGGAAGAAAATATGCCCAATCCTCTTGAACCGGGGTTTTCCAAATCTCGAAGTACCCTTTGTCGGAGTTGAGGTAGTTCAGGAATGGGTCTATTAATTCAATGCAGTTGTCTAGGGTTAATAAAAGACCTATCCATAACCCGCATTGCAAGATAATTCCAATAATGAATGAAGCCCAAGATGTTTCTTCATCCATGCCGTTTCCGGCTTTTCTTTTCCCAAGAAAACCAAGGGCAATAAAAAGGATAGAGAATAGAATGATAATCCCGAGAGGGATGAGCGCTTCTTGGAGTGAAGTGTTTTCCCCGA
Organism: Saprospiraceae bacterium; assembly: GCA_020629475.1. GTDB lineage: Bacteria > Bacteroidota > Bacteroidia > Chitinophagales > Saprospiraceae > JAHDCE01. Next base: position 560 of record JAHDDF010000720.1, on the reverse strand, counting down.
GGGAAAAAAGCAATATGATTCCAATGATGAGCATGGAAAAAGGTCCCGCCATTAAAATGGGATATTGCTTGCTTGCCGGGTAGGTGAATATTCCTCCTTCGGTAGATTCAGGAAGACCGTACTGTTTGGCCCCTTCATGCTCGTGATCCCCGAAACCCAAGTAGGAACCAAAAGGTAACCAGCCTAGGATGAAATCCGTATTCCCGATACGACGCTCGAATACCTTGAAAAATGGATGCAGAAATAAACCAAAAGTAGTAACCGGAACCCCTACGATTTTCGCTACCAAAAACATGGCTAAGGTGAAGATGCCGGATAGGGCAACAAAATAGAGTAGATATAGGATCATAATGGGCAAAGGTACGCGCTAATTCGCCAAGCCCAAAAAGTGGGATTAATATTGAATTCCTAATACTTCCAAAAAATCCATGGTCATCTTACCTGCGGGTAATCCCATCCGTTTTTGAAAATCGAAAATTGCCTCCTTGTCTTTTTCGTCCAAGATCCCATCCAAGGGCAATCCATAACCATGGCGATTTAAGGCATCCTCTATTTTCCTT
>JAHDDF010000179.1 GCA_020629475.1 Saprospiraceae bacterium | reverse complement strand
TTTCAAATGATTCACCCAAACCTAGGTCGGCACGACCGACACGCGCAAAGAGGCGTCAGTAAGGGCGCCAACGCCGGAATAAATACAATATCACATCCGTCCCTCATCCGCAAAACTAAAATACCCTTGTTCGGAAATAATGAGGTGGTCTAGAACATTAATTTCCAAAGCCTTTCCCGCCGTTTTTAATTTAGCCGTTATATCACAATCCGCCTTGGAAGGTTGTAGATTTCCTGAAGGGTGATTGTGGCATAGGATAATTCCGCTGGCAAGGTGTTCCAAAGCTTTTTTGAAAATGAGTTTGGCGTCCACTACCGTTCCTGCCACACCGCCCAGACTAATTTGTTCCTTCGCTACCACTCTATTGGCGCGGTTGAGCAAGAGAATCCAGAATTCCTCATGGGGCAAGTCTTCTAATAGGGGAGCGAGGACAGCATAAGCATCACGGCTGGACCGGATTTGGGGCCTGGTTTTTACGGGAGTTTGTTGTCTTCGCCTTCCGAGTTCTAATGCCGCCATAACGGAAACCGCCTTGGCTTCCCCGATTCCTTTGACCGTGGTCAATTCCTTCAGGGTTTTCTTGCCAAGGGCATTCAAATCGCCGTTGACTTGATCAAGGATTTTTTTAGCTACCTCCACGGCGGATTCCTCCCGGGTTCCGGAACCGATAAGAATGGCGATTAATTCGGAATCGGATAGGGCTGATTTTCCCTTAAGGATCATTTTCTCCCTAGGGCGATCTTCCTCCGCCCATGCCTTAATGGACAAGGACGAGGTTTCATACTGTTTGGTCATGATTTCAGGACTTTTTATGTATAAAATGCCCCGACGAGTTGGATTTTCACACGGTTTAAAAACGTGTACCCTAATAAGATGCAAGAACCCCTAGGATTCCACACGGAAGTTTATCTTTTTTTGAAAGATCTTCCCTTTCTACCTCCCTTGAAACCACCTTTCCTTTTGTCAAAACCTCCACCTTTACGCTTTCCTCTAAATCCTCCGCCACCTTTCTTGAAACCGGATGATTTACTTTTATTGGGAATAACGCGGTTGGCTTCGTTTTTCACGGGTTCGGCGGTAATGGAGTGACCATCGAATTCGGAACCGTTAAAACATGACTTTACCTCATCCGTAAAATCGGAGTCAATATCCACGAAGGTGAATTTTTTGAAAACCTCGATGTCCCCAAGTTTTACACCCGAAAGAACAGGATGATCATTAATCATCTTAATGATTTCCTTAGGCCCGATATTTTGCTTGGAACCTACATTGAAATAAAAACGGGAGAAGGTTTTTACCGATTTGCGTTTGCGTTCGTCTTTCTTGGAATCCCCTTGGTTGAGATCCCTAGCGTTTTTATAATAGGCATGAAGTCTATTAAACTCAAAAGAAACGATATGCGTAATTAAATCCTCCTTGGAGAAATCCTCAAGTTTTTCCGCGATTTCAGGAATGTATTCGCCTACTTTCGGATTTACGTTTACTGATTTTACACGATCAATCAAATGGAAAAGGCGGGTTTTGGTAATTTCAGCCGCCGATGGTAATACGCCTTTTTCAAAAGATTTTCCGACCTTCTTTTCCAAGAAGGAAATCTTACGCATTTCCCTTCTACTCAAAAGAACAATGGATACCCCTTCACGTCCGGCACGACCGGTTCTACCGCTTCGGTGGATGTATGCCTCCAATTGGTCAGGCAGATTATAATTGATGACATGGGTTAAATCATTAACATCAATTCCACGTGCCGCAACATCCGTAGCTACTAGGATATTGAGGGATTTCCTACGGAAACGGTGCATAACGATATCCCTTTGCGCTTGGCTCAAATCACCATGTAAAGCATCCGCGTTATATCCATCGCCCATAAGGCGATCCGCTACCTCCTTGGTTTCCCGTCTTGTACGGCAGAATACGATGCCATATATTTTCGGATTGATATCCGCGATTCTCTTTAGTGCCTCATACCTGTCTCTTGGGTGTACACTATAAAAAACGTGCGTTACGTTTTTAGCACCGGTATTTCGTGCGCTTACCGCGATTTCCTCAGGGGAACGCATATAATTTTCCGCAATGCGCTGTACCTCCTTCGCCATGGTAGCGGAAAAGAGAAGGGTTCGTCTTTCTTGGTTGGTGTTTTCAAGAATGAAATCCAATTCCTCCTTGAAACCCATGTTTAGCATTTCATCCGCTTCATCCAGTACCACCCACTTGATTTGGGATAGATCTAGTTTTTTACGACGGATCATATCACAAACCCTTCCCGGTGTACCCGCAACGATTTGTGTACCCGCTTTCAACTGCCTAATCTGCGTTTCAATACTTGCACCACCATAAACCGGGGTTACGGATAAGCCCTTTCTAAAAGTGGAAAAATCCTTGACGTCCGAAGCAATTTGAAGGCAAAGCTCCCTTGTGGGGGAAAGGATAATGGCTTGTACGCGCGTGTCTTCCGTATCAACGGCATTAACGATGGGTAACCCGAATGCAGCCGTTTTACCGGTACCGGTTTGGGCAAGGGCAATTAGATCCGCATCCGTCTGAAGGATTTTAGGAATAGCTTCCGCTTGGATAGGGGTAGGGGTTTCAAAACCCAATTTTTCTACCGCCTTGAGTACGGACTCGCTTAAACCTGTTTCCTTGAAATTTTCCATGACTTTCTTTTTGTTGTTCTCATGGAGCAAGGACACGTAAAACGTATCAACTATCCGTACCCGATGAAATACGCCGCGAAGGTAGGCTTTTATTCGATGCGAAGGGTAGGAATACCAAAATGAACGGAATCCAATGCATCTTATGAACTCAAATCGACCATTCATAAACTCAAAAGGGACTAAGCTTTTCTTGCTCCTTATATTTAGGATGTAAACAACACACATCGTGAAACAGCCCAAGCATGCATGATGTATCCGCTCTTGAGTAATCAGTATTCATTGCACGAAATCATCCCGCTCAAGAACCAAATTACAACGCTTTTTAGTTCCTGAAGCTTCCCCCCGCTTCTTGGAACAACAAAAGCCTAACCCTGTCGAGAAACTATTTTCCGGCGGCAGGAGCATTGATGACCTCGAGGTTATCAATGCCCTCCGCAAGATTTGCTAACCGTTTGAAATCCCCTTCCTCCATATTTTCCTTGGGAAGTACAAAGGCTGTTGATTTATTGAGAAAAAGGAAAGCGTATTCCTTTTTGAAATGAAGCTTTAGGACTTGGCTCCATTTAACATCCGATTTAAATGTTTCACCGTGGATATTGAATCCATCTTTCCCGAAACTGAACCGCATCTTTTCAACGGAAGCCTTTTGGCGCTTATAGGTTCTCCTAATCGCCATGTTCATGGCAAATGGCATTACTAGGAATACTACGGTCAAGAAGAATAACCAACTTGGCACCTCCTTGGCATCGGCTCCGAATCTAGGGGAAATCAAGAGGTATAAAATTATTCCCACCCCTAGGAGAGAGAGGTACATGAATGAGGTTCTTACCTTTCCCAGCATGAGGTCGGTAAGGGCGCGGTAATGATCCAATTCCAGCCTTGTTTCGAATTCGATTCTCTTTTGTTTTGCCATGGGCGCGAATATCGGGAATTTTTTCGGCGTGGACTAGAATCTTTTCTTCGGTATCCAAGGGATAATGCCTGAAATGGAATCCATGATTTCCTTATAATTTGCCCGGCGCTCCAAACTTCTTTTATCAATCATTGGAACACTAATAAAGACGAAAAGTGCCGTTATGGCAACGGCGCCTCCGATATAATAATACCAAGCTTCGGGCGCGGCAGCTATCCCGAACAACACCAAGCCCCACCAAAATGACATCTCGCCGAAATAATTGGGGTGCCTTGAATATGCCCAAAGCCCTGAGGTCAAGGTTTCTCCCGGTTTTTTTCTTCTCATGAATGCACGCAGTTGCTCATCCGCGGTAAGCTCGATGGTTACGGCACCGAAAGTGACGATAGTGGCAACGATGTCCAACCAACCAAAAGCCGCATCACTTTGGTATATCCAAAATAAGGGTAGGCAACCACCAAAAACCAAGAGGGTAGGGAAGAGTTCAATCCCGAAGAAATCCACCAAGTGGAACCATTTTCCTGTTTTTTTCTTGAGGTCGTCATAACGCCAGTCCTGCTGACTCAATCCTTTCCAACCTCGAAGGAAATTCAGGGTAAGGCGCCAAGACCAGTATTGTACAAGCAGAAAAACGACAAGCATCCGCGTAGGGTTTGCCGATTCCATAAGCGGAAGAAAGAAGAAATAACCAACGATTATTGCCGGAGCATAACTCCAGTAAGGATCGTATAAAGAGGAGTTTTTAAAGATGAGGCTAAAGATGAAAATCACCACCGTTCCCGCGATATCCGCGAAAAGGATTTGAAGGATTAGGTGCCAATCATCGAAGAAACTGCCCGTGTAGATGGCTACTGCCGTGGCTACGGCGTAGGTTAATATTTGGGCGAGTACCCCTTTTAGTTTTTCGCTTCCCATAAGTCTTCCGTTTGTTATCCAAGATAACAGGGAGAAACAAAATGGGTTGAGAATAATGAAGGATTAAAAATAAAGAATTAGTAATTACCCTTCAAAGTGTAGTGAAATGGTGAAAGTACGTGATGTTGCTTTTTCCAATACGTTGGATTGTTCCAATGCCGGATTGAACAAAAGGACATTCGAAATGCCTTGTGATACCTTAAATTCCGGGGAGAAGATAAAGTAAGGGAAGAAGAATTGTACCCCGACCCCGTATTCTATGGCGAAGTCCGTCGGGGCTATCTTCACCAGTTCATCGGCTTGCCGCGCCTTGGAGTCCGAGGCTACGTCGAAGGAATATTTTGCCCCGGCTATCACGAAGACCCGCATATCCCGATAGGGCGCGGATTTAAACCTGACATGGAAGGGTAATTCCACGAATACCGATTCAATTTTCCTTGTGGATGGATTATCACTCTTTACATTATCATAGACCAAATTCCTTTCCGCGAAGGAAAGCGTAGGTAGAAGGCGGAAATCAAAGTATTGCCCGACCTTAAGGTTCGTTACGATTCCTAGGTTGAAACCGGGACCGGTAACGGACTTAGCGGTCCGGATACTATCATTAAGGATAAAATCCTCGGAATAGAATAAACGATAATCGGAAGTATTGTAAGCCAAGGTAATACCGAAGTAGTACGGCTTACTGGAAAATTCCTTGTAGTTATAGTTGGAACCCCGCTTGATTTGAGCATCAACGGAGCTTAATCCTGCCACCATAAAAAGGAGGGCAAGGAGGTATTTTATTTTTTTCCCGTGTAAATGGAACATATTCCTAGAGTGAGCGGTACGCATTCGTTAAATTTATAACCTGTTTTGTCCATCACCGATACAAAATCCTTGCCATTGGGGAAGGCTTGTACGGATTCATATAAATAACGGTACGCTTTCGGATCTTTTGATGTCAATCTTCCAATTAACGGTAAAATATTTTTGAAGTAGAAGTGGTAGAGTTGCTTGAAGGGGAAAATCGTGGGGCTGGAAAATTCCAGAATCATGATTTTTCCGCCCGGTTTTAATACCCGGTTCATCTCGCGCATCCCTTTCTCCAAATTCTCGAAATTACGTACACCGAAAGCAACGGTTACGGCATCGAAGCTATTGTCCGGAAAGGGAAGATTTTCTGAATCTCCTTCCTCTAGGGTAATAATGGGGGAAAGGTTTTTCTTGGCGATTTTTTCCCGACCGACGTCCAGCATCTTCGTGGAAATATCAATCCCTACTACTTTTTCGGGATTTAATTGCTTGACTGCCTCAAGGGCTACATCCGCGGTTCCCGTTGCCACATCAAGGAGGCTTTTGGGTTCGATCTCCTTGAGTTTAGCAATTCCTTTCCTACGCCAACTGACGTCGATTCCCAAGGATAAAAAACGGTTCAGGAAATCATAATAGGGTGCGATGTTGTTGAACATCGTTGAGATTTGACCCTTTTTTTCCGCCTGTTCGTCGTATGGTTTGATATGTTCCGCCACGTGCCGTTATGGTTAAGTTGTGCAAAGATACACCTATAACCATAAAACGAGGTACTCGGTTTAGGTTTAGCTCCGCGCTTAGTGAGGGGGTGACTCTGAGTCACCCCCTCACTAGCGCGGCGCGGGGCGCTTTGCTAGAAGGTCCAACCTACGGTGAACTTCATCTGCTTGGCGCGCTCGCCGAAGGCTACGTCCTCACCGAAGAACTCCATGTGGTTGGCGTATTGGCTGAGGTCTCCCTCGTATCGTAGGTCTAGTGCGATTTTCCAGATATCTAAACCAAGACCCGCTTGCCAGCCTAGGGTAGTTTTGAAATTTTGCTCATAACCTTCAATATCCTTTAAGTCGGAAGCACCGCCGATGTGGAAGGTACTAATGGCTCCCCCTTGTAGACGAAGCGGCCCGTACTTCAGTCCCATGTTCAAGGGGACACTGATATTATGGTAGGATTCCTTTACGAGGTCTTTTACGCCTTCATTGGTTAAATCCTCGATTTCGTATTCGGATTTTGTGGTATTGATTTGGATTTCCGGCTGTATAAAGAAGTGTTTCTTTCCTTGGAAACGCATGAAGGCACCTACTTGGAGCCCGTATTTGGCGTCTTTCAAGGCAAGTTTGAATTGGTCTAAATCCTCCTTGTTTACAATGGTCAAATCGTTAGGGCTTACGTTCTTGGAACCTAGACCCGCACGAACACCCCATTTGAAGGATTGTGCCTGGATAGCGGTGGAAGTGATGAGGCTAAGGGTTAGTACTGCGAAGATTAACTTTTTCATGCCTGCGGAATTTTAGTGTTGGAAGTATGGTTGTTATTCCATCTGATTGTTGATGGTCTTGAAACGCCCTCATTTTCCGCATTCTTATTTTTTACCCCAAAGCCTTAAGAAAACTTAACTAATTTTGCCTCGATTTAAGGGTTTGCATACAATATTTGCCCAATCCTAAGAAATCATTTTATCAAAATCCCATTTTGTAAAAGCTATATCATGGAAATCAAGGATCCGAAATACGTAGCCTCTTACCCCGATTTTAGGAAAACCCCGGACAAGGGCTTGCCGGAGTATGCTTTTATCGGTAGATCCAATGTGGGGAAATCCTCCTTGATTAATATGCTATCGGGTAGGAAGGGCTTGGCTAAGATTTCCAGCCGACCCGGAAAAACGCAGATGATCAATTATTTCTCGATGGATGATGAGTGGTACTTGGTGGATCTTCCCGGTTACGGCTACGCCAAAATTTCCAAGACCAAGCGCAAGGATTGGCAGCGTATGATTGATGGCTACCTTTTACATAAGCAGTCCTTGATGACGGCATTCGTTTTGGTGGATGCCAATGTGAAGCCGCAAACCATTGATTTGGATTTTATGGATTGGTGCGGGAAAATGCAGGTGCCCTTCGTTATCGTTTATACGAAAACGGATAAGTCCAAACCGGAACAGGTCGAGTCAAATATTGAAGCATTCCGCGCTGCATTATTGGAACAATGGGAGGAATTACCCAAGGAGTTTTTTACGTCTTCGAATAAGAAAAAGGGTAGGGATGAGATTTTGACTTTTATCGAGAATTTGAATTCGCAGATTCCGGAGCTTTAAAGCTCTTTGGAGAAAAATATCCTGCAAGAGCCCTTTGGATATCCCTCTAGTCTTCCGAATTCCTTGTAGCCGTTTTTAATATAAAATCCTTCCGCTTGAAAACCGAAGGTGTCCAATACGGAAATATAGGCACCTTTATTTTTTGCGTAGGTTTCAATATGGGATAATATTTTGGAACCAACGCCTGAGCCCCTTTGATTTTCATCTACCCATAAAATATGGATATCCAAGGAGCCATAACGGGATAAAATTGCAAGTACGCCACCTATGGTTTCCCCTGTATCCGATTTAGCTACAAAATGACAACGTTCCCCTGTTTCAATTAAAGGCGCTTGTTTTGATTCATTAAAGGCTTTTAATCCATCAACGATTTCATCTATGTCTTCGGATGTAGCGGGCGTGATTTTCATGGTGTTTTATTTGAAATATTAATCTACAAATATTTTTCTTCTAATTTCTTGTCGAGTTGTTCGATGTAGAAACTTCCGTACGTGTTATTTTCTAAATCCGTGAATAACCAACCCGGTAAATCCTTTTTTATTTCCTTACAATGATATGCTCCTGCCATTGCTACAGCGGCAACGGTATCTACATCACCTGTATAGGCAATACAGGCTTTTAGAATTTCACTATCCGTATTATGATTTACGATGGCGGTTATTGCTGCACGTACACTCATCCAACCTTTTGATTTTACCTTGCCGGTCCAAGGGGAAGCCCAATCACCTTTTACCTTGGATTTAATAAAAGAAGGTAATTCTTTTTTCTCCCCTTTTTCATAAAGGAAAAAATAAGGAATTAAAGCGGCTGCTTTTGCCGCATTAATTCCATCCTTCGTATTGTGGGTTACCGCCGCTTGGATTTCCGTTTTTTCAAGGAGCTCATGTATGTCAGAAATTAATCCAAGGATCGGTGCCCTCATTGCCGCACCGCTTTTATCGCTGTCCGGTCTGATTTTCTCTAGGAATTCTTTACCGCTTTCTATTGCATTAAGAAAATTGAAAAAACCACCGGCATATCCTTCCCTTGGATCCCGCTTGAATACTTCCACGAATTTATCCGCGATATTCAAGGGTGTCCATTCTTTATCCTCTAGCAGTAATTCGGCAATAGCCAAACTCATTTGCGTATCATCCGTGTACATCCCGGGTTTTGTTCCTAGATGTTTAGGATGCTGGCGGTATTCCAG
>JAHDDF010000719.1 GCA_020629475.1 Saprospiraceae bacterium | reverse complement strand
CATCCAACTTCCTCTTATAATCCATCTTCGCGCCGTCCGTAAGACGGGCGTAGTGGAGGGTGATGTCCTTTTCCGTGGAATGCCCCATCCATTCCTTTACTACTTGTAGCGGAATCTCGTTTTCCCGAAGAACCGTGGTGGCGAAGGTATGACGGGAGCAGTGGAAGGACACCTTTTTACGGATGCCCGCCATTTTTATTACGGGCTTGAGATAGATATTCGCCCTTTGGTTGGTGATGGGCGGAAACAGGCGCTTGCTTCTCCCTGTGGTTCCCGTATATTTTTGGATGAGTTCCTTCGCCGCTTGAAGGAGGGGGAAGTTTACTTGGCGGTTTACCTTCCCTTGGATAAAGCTCAACCACATCGAGCCTTGCTCCCCCGTCCATAGGTTCTTTTCGGTCAGCTCGATCAAGTCCCCGAAACGGACGCCGGAAAAACATGAGAAAACGAATAAGTCCCTTACCCGATCCAAGGTAGGCTCATCGGAAAGATCCAAACGAATGACGGATTTCAGTTCGGTGGCGTTCAGGAAAACGTTCCTTACCGAAGTGTCCCTCAACTTGAAATTGGAGTACGGATTCTTGGGGATGATGTCCTTCAAGACCGCTTGCCCTAAAATCTTCTTTAGTTTCCGGTGGTAGGAATTTACGGTATTCCGTGAACGGTTGCCCGTTTTCTTATTCGGGGTAACCAATAGGTAATGGTCGAAATCGGAGATGAAGGCGTAGTCTACTTCCGAAAGGCTTACGAGTTTGGAGTACCTCCCACTGGACAGGAACTCGTTCAAGAGACTGAGGGTGGAGCCGTACTTCTTCATCGTACCCATCGAATACTCCGACTTCCGTTCCCCGTACCTCCCCATTTCGGATTTCACGAATTCCAAAAGAAGGACGACCTCCTGCCCGGATGTCCCCCCATGCATGTATGCGTTCTTCAAATCCTTGGCGGAATAATCCACGCCCTTGTAATCCATCTCCCTTTTCAACTCCCGGATTTTACTGGAGATATATTCAAGGTGGGCGAACATGTGATCCTGCTTGAGGGGCATACCCATATTGGGGCTCCATTCCCGTTCGGGATAGAACTCCCCGGTGAAAAACTCCGCCTTGTTCCTCTTGTAGGTAATCCGGCAATAAACCTTCCTGCCGGCGGTGGTGGCATCTCCCCTTTTTAGGAGAAAAAACTTAATCTTGGCTACGCTCATGTAACCAAAGATATAGCTTTGTTGAAACATTTTTGGCTAAAAATGTTTCAACTATGTTTCAACAAAATTGAATTTTACGCATTTCAATAATTTTCATACGTTTTCAAAATCCTGAAAATCAATTCATTGAAAAAATTTGAAAGTTAACTTAATGTTAAATCGTGGTCCCACCAGGACTCGAACCTGGATCTAAAGTTTAGGAAACTTCTATTCT
>JAHDDF010000178.1 GCA_020629475.1 Saprospiraceae bacterium | reverse complement strand
CAACGAAGAGTAAGCGAAAAAGTGAGCTTCGCAGACCAATAACTAAATTTTAAACTAGCTCTTACTTCAAAAAAAACAAAGTATTTACCATTGAAAACAAATTACCTACTCTCTTACAACAACAATTCTTCTTTTTTGTGAACTTGTACCTTTTGTGACCTCCAAGAAATAAACACCCTCGGAAAGCGGAATACGTGGTTGTATCAAAGTGCTTGATTCCCCTTGTTCCAGATTGATGGATTCATTATGCACCAGTCTTCCTTGACTATCGTTAATGCTTAAGAATACCTCTCCCGGCTCATCCAATATCGTCTTGATATAAAATGATTTCCCCATAAGTGGATTGGGATAAGGCGTCAAAGCCAAAATACCTTTCTTATTCGACCGCAGGAATACTACGTCATTAAAGGTTTCGGTACCGTCAAAGTCAATTTGTTTTAGTCTATAGTAATTGAAAAATGCCTTGGGCGAATAATCCGTGAAGGAGTAAGACAACCTCTCCGTTGAATTTCCGGCACCTTGGACAAATCCAATCATTTCCCAATTCTCCGCATCAGGGCTCCATTGGATTTCAAAACCACGATTTTCAATCTCACTAGCCGTTTCCCATTGCAGAAGGATATCGTTTCCTACCCAATCACCTCTAAAATGAAGCAACTCTACCGGAAGCGCATTCGTGGTTTTAAGGGAGATGGAATTCGAACCGACTTCATACGACCAAGAAACACCCCCTATCTCCGGGGGAAGATTAATGGTGGGCGTACCCGTAATCCCGCCGGATGCGGTAAAAACCACGAAGGTTTCGTCAGGCAAAGCGGTATAACCCATGATGGTGGAAAAATTAAATACCGTATTTGAAAAATCGGAAGACCCGTTCACGGTTACCCTATCAAAATCAGTCGTATTGGTTCCCGCTATTTCCATTTCAAAAGTAGCACCGTCAAAATCCGTACTACCGGTAAAATTAAGGGCACCCGGTGAGTTACCCGGACTAAGGGTGCTACCTACTTTCCCTGATTGCCAGGTAATATCTCCCGTACCTCTAATTTCACCGGAATAGGTCATGGTTCCGGAATTAAATAACTCCAAACCGGTGGAACCTCCCGTAAAGAAACCACCTGCCCCGGAAAAGCTTCCCGTATTTTGGACACCTACGTTGGCACTATTTCTTATATCAATACTACCGCTTGCGTTTTGATTAAAAGTAGCTCCGTTATCAAAACCGTAAGAGAGAGATTGTTCCGCGGAAATACTTCCGAAATTCGTAATTGTCCCGCCGCTTGAATTAACAATCCCGGTAAATAATTGATCCAAACTTAACGTTCCCGTATTTACGAAAGTACCGCCTGAATTTTGGATTCCCGTACCCGCAGTTGACGTAGTATACATCAATACGTTTCCTCCATTATTAAAATAAGCTGAACCATCATTGATGATACCCGTTGCACCGGTTCCGTCTCCGTATATATTTACGCTACCGGAATTCATGATTTCAAGCGTTCCCAGATTTTGAAAACCCACGGAATTCAAATTATTAATATTAATCATGCCGTCCATTTCAAAATATGAGGCACCGGAACGAATAGAAATCCCGTTTTTGTCACCATTAATGTTTAATGTTACACCATTGTAAAAAATAACGTTTGTCCCCATTTCAAATTCCAAGGAATTCATGACTAAACTCATGTTAATCAAATTCATGTTTCCTTGGTAGTCCTTCCCGATAACCACATTATCAGCGGATGAAGGAAGAACGTTTCTTGACCAATTTAAAGGATCGCTCCATGCGTTTGTCCCATTTTTATTGGTCCAAAAGACGTCCCCTAATCCTTGGCACGTATTAGAAATATCCACGGAAGCGCAGCCTCTCATATTTCCTGAAATACTTATTGTCCCCGTAGGGGCGGAAAGAAAACTACAAAAATTGGAAATGGCGCAAGCCCCCAGACTAGGATTATTGGTTAATAATAAACCATTAATACTAGCGGATGATAACGCATCCACATTCCTCATTCTTAGATTATTATCCAAGGAGACATGCCCACCCACGGAAGTAATATTTTCCAATCCGTTTAAGGAAAATAAATTTGTGGTGGAATTGATTTCAAAATTCCCGTTAATGGTTTCAATTTGACTTAAACCGGATAGATCCGTAATATCCGAACCGGTAATTACCATGGTTCCTGATATATTGGTACACCCCGGATAATTGGTCGAGAAATCATCAATAGCACTTTGAGAATTAATCACGAAGAAAAACCCACCACATGATTGACCTTTCCCAAAAAATGGTACTGTCAGTAATGCAATTAGTAAAAAATAATGTTTCATTTTGGCTTCATTTAAACGTAATAAATTAACGTCCCCCTGATTGGAGGCTTCGTAAAAAAGTAGTTTTACTTGAAAGGAAATCGTGGAAATAAAAGGTGCAAAAAGGAGAGATATAAGCCCTACCCTAAAAAGTGATTCAATTATGGCTTACTCATGAAAGAATTATTCAATTTTTAACGGAATATTATCCTTGTATTCAAAAGATTCATAAATCCTTATGAAATATATACCGGACACCGGTTTATCCAAGGTAACATTATCGCCCATTCTCCTGAATGAAATGACATCTCCCTTGGCGTTATAAATCTCGAAACTAAGATTTTCCTGATCTGAACCCTTTACCTGGAAATTACCGAATGAAGGATTAGGAAAAACCGAAAACTTAACTTCATTGAAATCTTTTCTATTTAATCTAATAATCTCGGAATAATCAAATGTGCCGTCGGTGTCTACCATTCGAAGACGATAGAACAAGATATCGGATTCGGTATTTTCATCAATAAACCGATAATTCCGTTGCACCAAAGAATTACCTGCCGCATTTACCCGGTGAAGGTCATACCAGTCTTCTCCGTTTACGGATGATTCCACCAAGAAAAAATCGGAATTGATTTCAGTGGCGGTACTCCAATCCAAGACGTTCCCCTTTTCTTCCGCCTTACCCGTAAAGGATAGTAATTCAACGGGCAGTGCCGCATCCACCCTTACCGTAATATTATCGGGGTTAATGGTGTAGGACCAAACTTTCCCTCCCGCGTTGGGCGGAAGATTTACCGAGGGTGTCCCGCTTATGCTCCCCCCTGTTGAAAAAATAACAAAGGTGTTATTCGGTGCGGCGCTGAATCCGTCGATTTCCGAAATAGAGAAGGAAGCATTAGTAAGGTTAGCGTTGCCTTGTACCTCTACCCTATCAAAATCCGCATCCGCTACCCCCGCAAGTTCCATCTCGAAATTAGCCGAGGTAAAATCTTGATCATATTCAAAAAACATATACCCCGGAGAATACCCCGGTTTAATGGAACTCCCCACCGTAACCAATGAGGCGCCATAATTCCCGGAACCCATGATTACTCCCGTATGATTGAAGGTACCCGCGATATTCATATCCAAATACCCCGCGTTTCCGGTCAGGAAATCACCGCCCCCGGTAATGGTACCCGACGATTTTAGCCCTACGAAGGGAGCATCTTTTACATCGATTAGTGCGCCTTCGTGGTGGGTGAGGTGCCCATGGTTTACGAAACCCGTATCCGGGCAATTCCTTGCCTCAAGCGTTCCCGTATTTATCATGGAACCCAAACCGTCCCCGAAATAACCATAACCCAAATCATTGAGCCGTATGGTACCCGAATTGGAAATCAAGCCATCCAAATTCAATATCCCGATTCCCGCGTTGGTTGGTGCCGTTATGTGTATAAGTCCGTTATTGCTGATTAAGCCACCGCCTTGATTTTGTATACCGTGGGAATAATTGGAATAATTAATGAGGATGCTTCCCGTCTCGGAAACGAATAATTGCCCTTGATTTTGTAGTACCGTTCCTGTTGCGTTGGGGATAATTAAGTTACCGTCAACATGGATATCTTGTGAAAAGGAATTAAATGCAGCAGCACTTCCTGTTTCCATCAAGGTAAGTGAAGCCCCTGCTTCAATCACCAAATGCGAGGTAATATCCGCATTCAAGGAAGCTAAGGAAAAATCACCGCCGGAAACCGAAATAAGGTTCCCTTCGAAGTCGCCGCAAATAGAAACGGCATCCGTTGGTCCGGGAAGCGTACCTCCCGACCAATTTTGAGGATTTGCCCATTCATGGCTACCCGTTTTATCCGTCCAATACTTTTGCGGATTTCCGTTGCAAGTAGCTTGAATTCCTTCCAAGGAACAGCCGGGCATATTACCTGAAATACTTATGGTTCCCGCATTGGAAACATGATCACAAACATTAAAAATAGCGCAAGCTCCTAGACTTGGATTATTCTCGATGACCAGGGAAGAAAAATTTAAACCTGAAAGACCGTCCAAATCCCTTAGTCTTTGGTTTCCTTGTATTTTTACTTCTCCTTGAACGAAGGTCAAATTGGAAAAAGCGGATAAATCCGTCAGGTTTTCCGTGCCGGTGATGAACAAATCACCGTAAATGGCACTTACACCGGAGAGAACTTGAAGATCGTAAATATCCGCCCCTGAAACATTGAGGTCCCCTTGGATTTCCGTACAAGCGGAAAAAACGGAGGTGGCTGAATATAATTCGGACTGGGAGGTAAAACTAATATCATTTGTACCGCATACCTGTCCCTGTGTAAACCAGGGCAAAAGAAGCCCTAGCCCTAAAAGGTAAATTCCTTTCATGGCGAATTTCAATTTGATGATGAAATAATTTGCCTGTCCCATCCGAATTTTCGGAAGGGAGAATTTTGAGTCCGGAATAATTAGGTGTGCAATAAAACTTTGGGTAGGAAGTATGATTCGATATTACAGGGTGTCAAAAAAACTTTTCGGAAAGTGTTTAGTCCAAAGTGACGGCAGCTTTAACCTCATTATAAAAACCAATCATATAAAAAACGTTTACCTTCAATGTAAACCAACAATATCCATAAATCAATCGGTATGAAAAAGTTCATTTACATTTCTCTTTTTTCCTTGATTTTCTCTTCCCTTTACGGGCAAGAAAACGTAAGCGGCTCCTTAAATTTTGAGGGAGTGGACCGTCCCTACATCGTTCACTTGCCTCCGCAATACGACGGTACAACGGCGTTGCCCTTGGTATTTAACTTGCATGGCGCGGGTTCAAATAAAGAACAGCAACAGTTCTATGCCCAAATGGATCCCGTATCTAACGCAAACGGATTTATCGTTTGTTATCCGGACGGGATCGATAATGTTTGGAACGTGAGCTTCCAAGGAGGATCCACCGCTGATGACGTAGGTTATATCAATGCATTAATTGACCGCCTGCACCAAGATTATAACATTGATAAAACACGCGTGTACTCTTGCGGGATGTCAAACGGGGGTTATCTGAGTTATAAACTCGCTTGCGAATTGGGGGATCGTATTTGTGCCATTGCCTCCGTTACGGGTTCAATGGTTCCCATAGAGTTTAGTAATTGCTCCCCGAGTCGAGCGGTACCCGTTATGCAAATGCACGGGACGGAAGATCCAACAGTAGCTTACGGTGGTTCCGCCTTCGCTACGGACCAAGACGTATTAATGGCGTGGTGGGCGAATAATAACGGTTGCGACGAGGAACCCTCCTTCGAGGAAATAGAGGACATTGATCCTAACGATGGCTGTACCGCCGAACGTTACGTATGGAGTAATTGTACGGATGGCGCGGATGTGGAATTCTATAAAATCATTGACGGTGAACATACTTGGCCGGGGGCACCGCTTCTTATTGGTGTTACCAATAAGGACATAGACGGTTCCGAAGAAATTTGGCGATTTTTTGACCAATTTGATTTGCCTTCCGCGGCATCCGTTTCCAATACGGATATTCAAAACGATGTTCAAATTCAAATTAGCCCGAATCCTTTTGTTGATGAAATCAGAATCCAAGGAAATGATTTGGAATCCATTAGAATTATGGATGCTCAAGGAAAATTAATTCAATCCTATTCCAACATGAACGACCTTGAAATTAATGCTTCAAATTGGGAAACGGGCGTTTATTTTATTTCAATACAAAATAAAAGCGGAAATATTTCCCGCAAGGTGGTAAAGCATTAAGAATGCCATAAAAAAACACGTTCAAGGAATAAAGAAAAACTCATCTTTATTCCTTGAACGTAAATTAAAAATTCCGGCTTTACATTCAGGAATTTCGCGAAGTTACGATGACGTAGCTACTTCCTCCGCTTCTTTTTCTTCCGCTCCCTTTCCTCATTCTCCTCAATTTCCCCAAGCAGGGATTTCCAATCATTTTTCTGCTCAAACTTAACCTCCAAGGTTTCCTTGTAAGCGGTTTTATCCAATTCCCTTATTTCAATTTCACTTCCTAGAAAAGCTTGTATATTTTCCAATAACTCCTTCTCGTGCGGAGCTACAAAAGAATAAGCAAAACCCTTCTTTTTTCCGCGTCCGGTACGACCGATTCTATGCACGTAATTTTCCGCCTGTTCCGGCATATCATAATTCACTACGTAATTCACGTCCGGGATATCGATTCCCCTAGCGCTTACATCCGTAGCGATAAGCATTTTTACACGGCCCGATTTAAAATCCGCCATGACTTTATTCCTTTCTTTTTGTTCCTTATCACCGTGAATGACCAAGCTAGGAATATCAGCTCTTTCCATGGCTTTGGAAATGCGTTCGGAACGGACTTTCGTTCTAGCGAAAACCAATATTTTACTCTCCGGATTTTCACGTACCAAGCGCTCTAGGAAAAACCTTTTATCATCCATTTCCACGAACATCAAGGAATGGTTGACATTTTTTGTTACCGGATTTTTAGGGCTTAATGTTATTCGAATAGGATTTACGACCAAGCTATACGCCAAGCGTTTAATTTTATCATTTATCGTAGCCGAGAAAAATAAGGTTTGCCTGCGCTTAGGTATTTTTTTAATAAGATCTTTTATATCACTAATAAAACCCAAATCCAACATGTGATCCGCCTCATCCAAAATGAGTGTTTCTACCCGGTTAGTACGCAAATGGCCTTGGGCAATTAAATCAAACATACGCCCCGGTGTTGCCACTAAAACATCAAAGCCGGAATTCAATTGTTGAATTTGCGGGTCTTGCTCCACCCCACCGATAACGGCATGGCATTTTACCCGTGTAAACTTACCAATGGAACGAAAAACCTGAACCACCTGTAAAGCCAATTCATGGGTAGGCACCATAACGATACACTTGATGCCGTCCTTTCGAACCTGCTTGAGTTTCCCCCTGTGCACCTTATCCAGAACCGGAATGACGTAAGCCGCCGTTTTCCCGGTTCCCGTTTGGGCAATGGCAAGTACGTCCTCCCCTTTCATAATGTGGGGAATCGCCTTAAACTGGATATCCGTGGGTCTACGGAATTCCTGCTTTTCCAAACTTTTCTTTATCTCGCCCGCAATGCGGTAATTCTCAAATTTCACTGTATCGGATTAAATCTTGTCCCGCAAAGATAGCCGAAAAGCCGCCAAGAAAGAGCATTCATCCAAATGTGCGACAACCGGAATGGGAAAAAGAAGTCTATTCTCTAACTTTGGGGGAATAATTCCTTGAAAGATCATCGCTAAAATCATTTTCATGAAAAATCTGAAATTCCTTTTTATCCTAACGTTCTTGATTCCTTTTGTGGCAAACGCCCAAGACGAAGCGGAACTGGTAAGAACCACCGTAAATGAAGCGGAATACAAGGCACACGTAGAATATCTTGCCTCCGACGAACTAGAAGGACGTGATATCGGAACCGAAGGTATCGCGAAAGCTGCCGATTATATCAAGAAGCACTTGAAAGAAGCGGGTGCTAAACCGGCCCCCGGAATGAAGAGCTATTTTCAGCCGGTCCCCTTCAAGTCAGTTGAGCCCCCTACGGGCGGTTCCTTGAAATTCAAGAAAACGACCTTGGAATACGGAAAGGATTTCGTGATGTTCGATGGTGACAACGGAACCATAAACGCTCCCTTGGTATTCGCCGGTTTTGGCTCGAAGGAGGAATTGGAAAAAGCCAAGGTAAAGGGAAAAATCGTGGTAACCATCGCCGGTGACGGCGAATCCGAAAACCCTAGGACTTGGTTCGGGATCGGCAGGGATAAAAAAGCGATGGCACAGGAAATGGGTGCCGTAGCTTTAGTAGAAGTGTATCAATCCGCGAAATTGCCTTGGACCAGCATCGTTGGGTTTTTCAACCGTAAGCAAATGGTGGTGGATAAATCCGCGGGTGATAATGATAGCGGGTTCCCTACTTTTTGGATGAGCACCAATAATAAAAAGTTCATTTCCCTTCTTCGTAAGCAAACGAAAGGAAAGAAAAAAGCATCCATTACCGTTGAAGGAATGAAGATGAATAAATTCACCTCCGATAACGTAGTAGCCGTTATCGAAGGAACCGACCCTGAATTGAAGAACGAGTACGTTATCTATTCCGCCCACTATGACCACGTAGGAATCGGACGCCCCAATGACGAGGGTGACACCATCTACAACGGCGCCCGTGATAATGCGGTAGGAACAGCTTCCGTATTAATGGCGGCACAACACCTAGGAAAACACCCGACCAAGCGTTCCGCGCTTTTCATCCTCTTTACCGCTGAAGAAAAGGGTCTTCTTGGCTCAGATTGGTTTGTTGAAAACACACCCATCCCCTTGAACCAAGTAGCGTTTTGCTTTAATATCGATGGTGCCGGATATAACGCGACCGACCGTGTAACCGTTCTAGGTTTGGAGCGCACTACGGCGGAACGCAAGATGATTGATGCTTGTAAAATGTTCCAACTTCGCTGCACCCAAGACCC
>JAHDDF010000718.1 GCA_020629475.1 Saprospiraceae bacterium | reverse complement strand
TACGTTATGGTATTCACTCATTTTTCAAATGGATTTTGTAATAATGAAGTTGATGTGTGGTGGTCTATAAACCACCGTTGATTTTTACGATTTGAAAATAAAACCGTTTTTTCCTTTTCTCTTAAGCTATTGGATAAAAATACCCCGGAATGCGACGAATTTCTCTCTTTTTCCCTTTCTGGCAATAAAAAAGGCGTCCCGGCAATGCCGGAACGCCATCATTCCAAGTGATTGGATATTTCCTAGTTCAACAACTCGTAAATACCGGCAATACCTTGACCACCTCCTACACAGGCGGTAACCATTCCGTATTTCTGGCCTCTACGACGCATCTCGTTGAACAATTGCGTACTCAATTTCGCACCGGTACATCCTAGTGGGTGTCCCAAGGCAATCGCTCCACCGTTCGGGTTCACGATTTCCGGATTCAAGCCCGCTTGCTGGATTACCGCCAAGGATTGCGCGGCGAATGCCTCGTTCAACTCGATTTGATCGATATCGTTCAATTTCAAACCCGCTTGCTTCAATGCCTTAGGAATTGCCGCACAAGGACCGATTCCCATGATGATAGGCTCTACACCCGCTACGGCACATGCCGCCATACGAGCGATGGGCTTAAGCCCCAATTCCTTCACCATATCACCGGACATTACGCAAACGAATGCTGCACCGTCGGACATCTGGGAAGAGTTACCCGCAGTAACGGAACCACCTTGCGCGAATACCGGACGAAGTCTACCCAAGCCTTCTGTCGTGGTCGTTCTACGAACACCTTCGTCCATAGCTACGGTCCATTCTTTTTCCTTGCGCTTGTCGTTCTCCACGTACACCTGCTTCACGGTTACGGGTACGATTTCATCGTTGAATTTACCCGCGTCAATCGCCGCTGCCGCTTTTACGTGTGAGTTGTAGGAGAATTCATCCTGCGCCTCACGACTGATGCCGTACTTCTGCGCTACCGCTTCAGCGGTCAATCCCATTCCTACCACGTAATCCGGCGTATTTGCCGCTACATCGTAAGCCGGGGCAAGTTTGTAACCGGTCATCGGAATCATGGACATATTCTCCGTACCACCCGCGATGATACATTCCGCCATTCCCGCTTGAATCTTCGCTACGGCAATGGAAATGGTTTCCAAACCGGAAGCGCAGTAACGGTTAACGGTCATGCCGGGTACTTCCTTACCCAAGGCACGTAGTGAAATTTGGCGTCCGATTTGTAGTCCTTGCTCTCCCTCAGGATTCGCGCAGCCTACAATCATATCGTCCACCCTCGCCGGATCCAACTCCGGTAATGCCGCTGCCATGTGCTTTACCACATCCACGGCTAAATCATCGGAACGGTAAAAACGGAAGCCTCCTTTCTTGGCTCGTCCCACCGCACTCCGGTATGCTTTTACTATATATGCGTCTTTCAT
>JAHDDF010000717.1 GCA_020629475.1 Saprospiraceae bacterium | reverse complement strand
AGTACGTAAATACCTGCCATGATGGGAACCACTTTTTCCGTAACGTTCCCGATTCTTTTGATACCGCCAATAATTACTACCGCGACCAAAACGGCAACGACAATCCCAAAAACCACCTTACCGATTCCGCTTTCCATCCCGAAAGTATTCAAGAACTGGGATGCGGCTTGGTTGGCTTGGAACATGTTTCCTCCACCGAAGGAACCACCTACACACATTACGGCAAAGAAAATAGCGAAGACTTTACCCAAACCTCCAAGACCCTTTTCCTTTAAGCCTTTGCTGAGATAGTACATTGGTCCACCATAAACGGTTCCGTCTTCACCGATTTCACGGTATTTAACACCTAGGGTACACTCGGCGAATTTGGAGGACATTCCCAACAATCCACCAATAATCATCCAAAAAGTAGCACCCGGACCACCAATAGAAATAGCCACAGCAACACCCGCGATATTACCAAGTCCCACCGTAGCGGATAATGCCGCTGTTAGAGCTTGAAAATGGGAAACTTCACCTTCGGCACCCTCGATACGAATGGTATCCGGATTATCACCGTCACGGGTAATTAAATCCGGATCAGAAGAGACTTCAACGGCATCGTACTTTCCGCGAACCGTATTAATGGCAAGTTTAAACTTCGTGATGTTGACGAACTTAAAATAGAAGGTAAAAAACAATGCACCCAACAACAGAACAATAAGGACAATCGGCAGGGAAATCTTATTGGGTTTTACCGTATAAGTAACACCCGACTCTGTAGCTCCCGTTTTATTAATCGTGAACTTTCCCTTCTCTATTTCAACTTGTTGCCCGTACAGAAATTCATTGGAGTATTCATAAGTGTCACCTGTTTCTTTTTCAGGGTACTCGTAGGACAATTTATACTTTGTACCATCTATAGGAGTGATGGTATAGTTATGCCCGTTTTTTAAAAAATCACTTTCCCAATCAGGAATGACTTCATATGGCGCCTTCTCGGCAGGTAGGAAGTAAGAAAAGCGCTTGGTTACGTCTTGCTCTTCAGTAGTGCCATCTTCTAGTGTAACATTTTCCTTTTTTGTTTCATAGTTGACCTTATATTGGTCAACAGTTTTTTTAAGTGGTATGGCATAAAAAACGATACCTTGAACAAAATTGGATACCGGAGCGAAAGCATTATCGATCCTTTTATCCATTTTAGGCTTCTCCGCTTTCTTTACTAGCGTTCTTGTTTCCTTAGACGTTTCTTGTCCGGTTAGAACGGGGTTAATCGAAAAAATGATTAAAACCACCAAAAACCCTTTCAAAAATGTACTTTTCATCAGAAGATTGATTTTTTAGAAGGGCATAAGGTAAGGACTTATGGCGTAAGGACAAAAAGATATGGGATTCGGTTAAACGATATGGGTGCGTCCTTGAATTCAGAGAAGTTAAACCA
>JAHDDF010000716.1 GCA_020629475.1 Saprospiraceae bacterium | reverse complement strand
AGGCAGGTCGAATTTATTACTGTTCGTTTCGTCGATTATTATTTAGGGCAAACGCATCAAAATTCGATTCAACCGCTCCTCAAGTTTAAAAGTAAGATATTTGCCTTCAAAAGATGAAGAAGGAGATAGAGGATTTTTTCGGTTCGCTTACCGACCCACGTGTTCAAGGGAGGTGTAAACACAAGCTATCGGATATTTTATTCATTGCTTTTTGCACCTTGTTATCAAACGGCGAGGATTTTGAGGACATGGTTGAATTCGCGGAACAACGGCTGGATTGGTTAAAGGGTGTTTTGGATTTGCCTAACGGGATTCCGTCCCATGACACCTTCAACAGGGTTTTACAAATTATTGACCCAAAGTCACTTACGCAATTGCTTCAAGCGGATGCCTCGGTTTTATTAGATGGGGTTAAGGATAAATTGATTTCTTTCGACGGCAAGAAAATCAAGGGCGCGGCACCGAAATCGACGGGTAATTCCGGCTTGTACATCCTAAACGCATGGGTAAACGAGGATCGTTTATGCATCGGTCAGCAGCGGGTAGACGATAAGAGTAACGAGATTACCGCTATACCTAAGCTCATTGATACGCTAGAGCTTTCGGGTAGCGTCGTTTCCATAGACGCGATGGGCTGCCAAACGGGAATCGCGGAAATGATAATTAAAAAGGATGCGGATTTTCTTTTGGCGGTCAAGGGGAATCAGGGTACCCTTTTCGAGGAGGTTTCGGATTATTATAATTGGACGGATAAGGTGGAATCACATTCAAGTGAATGGGATTACGGGCACGGTCGGTTCGAGGTCAGGAAATGCCGTGTAAAAAAAGCCGACTCGGTGTTGAGCCCTTCCATGGCCGCAAAATGGCCCATGGTCAAAACGGTAGTGGAAATCGTATCGGAACGCACGTTGGAAAACATAACGTCCAATGAAACAAGATATTACATAAGCAGCGAAGAAGAAAACGCGGAATACTTCAACCGTGTCGTCCGTAAGCATTGGGGAATAGAAAACCATCTTCACTGGCATCTTGACGTAACTTTCAGGGAGGATGCGTCAAGGTCAAGAAAGGGGCATGCCCCGGTAAATTTGAACTGTTTAAGGAAAATGGTATTACACAGGTTATCCAAAATGAAAGATAAACTGAGTCTCAAAAAGAGAAGGTACAGGGCTTCTATGAATACCGACTATATGCTAAAAGTCCTTGGTTTCTAATTTTGATGCGTTTGCCCTAATTATTATTTACGAATTTGCCGATTCCAAAACCCAAATCCCTTTATTTTCCGTTTCTTTAGGAACGTGGCATTAATAAGTGTCCAAATAGGGCAGTTATTGATTCCACGTTACTTGATAATATCTATCCCCGAACCACTTTGGCTTGGGGGATATGCGTTGGAGGCTTTGCCCCCCTCGTTAGTATT
>JAHDDF010000715.1 GCA_020629475.1 Saprospiraceae bacterium | reverse complement strand
AAAATTGTTTGGTGGTGATGGGCGGATTCGAACCACCGACACATGGATTTTCAGTCCATTGCTCTACCAACTGAGCTACATCACCAAGATGTTTTCCTCCGTACTTTTCCGAAGGGATGGCAAATTTATACCCTTTTCCATCTTTTTCAAAGGCCGGGGCACTTTTTTCACTCTTTTCAGCAAAAAAATAAGGATTTTAGTTCCCAAGGGTGTTTCTTTTTTCCTTGAAAGACATAAGATGTTATAAGTAGGAGGAAAGATCATGATTGAAAAAGCCCCAATATTTTAGGGACTCTGATGAATTCTTACGTCTTACGTCTTATATATTGCGATAAAAATAACAAATGCGCTTTTCCCGCTATCTTATTATCCCCTTGGTCATCATCGCCGTGGTTTGTTATATCCCGATATACAAGGATATTGAAGGTCCCTACATGTATTTTATCGGCGTGGCATTAATATTGGCGGCGGCAATCTTCATGATGTCCCCGCAGATAGATTGGTGGTGGGCACTACGTCATCCTCCTGCGATGGATCCGAGGGAGGAGAGAATGATTGGCGCGTTTCTTCCTTTTTATAGGAATTTGGGTGCATCCGAGCGGAAACGATTCCGGGATAGGGTGATGCTTTGGAACATGGCAAGGGATTACAAGGGGATTAACCCTTTGGAAAATGCCCCGGAGGAAGTCCAAGCCGTAGTGGGTGCCTACGCGGTTATGATGACCTTCGGGAAGGAGAAGTATTTATTGGAGTATTTTTCCACTATTGTGGTGTATGCCCACGCTTTCCCTAGCCCGAGGTATAAAATCCTGCATAGCGCGGAGACGGACTTTGAGGATGGCGCTTTTATATTCGATATGGAACGTTTGATGCTTGCCACCGTTCCCGGAAAAAAGAGTTACAATAATGCCGTTCATGAATTGGCAAAAGGATTCATGCACCAAGAAGGGGAACCGGAAATTCCTGACTTGACACCGGAAGACATTCAAAAGCTAGAGGAGATAAGAGGTTACGGCAAGGACTTCGTCCACCGCTACATGGGGTTTTTAATCCGTGACGGAATAGAAAAACAATTAGCGGAAAAAGGTGAGATTTCCGAAGAGCGTATAAATGGGGCTATTGATATGAAGCATGTTGCCGTGGAGCATTTCTTCATGGCGCCCGCCAATTTTAAGCGCTTGCTACCCGAGCGCTATGATGCGTACGTAAAATATTTCAACCTTGATCCCCTAGGCGGGGAAACACCGGTACAATACATCAATTTGATAGGGGAGAATCCCTTGGCGGGATAAATTCTAGGCTCTAATAGGCAATCGTATTGCTACCTCAGTTTGATGTATTTAATTAAAAATCAAGGTTTTAGGCACTAGATGTTAGACTCTATTCTGTTACATTAGTAAACAACTGTCTAATGTCTAAT
>JAHDDF010000714.1 GCA_020629475.1 Saprospiraceae bacterium | reverse complement strand
AGGCTATTTTCTCGTTAGACGAAGCTCATTTTTGAGTGCATTCCCGATAACTATCCTTTAGTTTAGCAAAAGAAAAAAGAAGAATACATTATTATTATCATCATGTATAATTTTCTTTTTTGCTTCTTTTTTCTTTTGTCAAACTAACACCAATTTTGTGGATAAATAAAAAACGAAGGCAGGGGTGAACTACATAGTTATCCGGGTTTTTAGGCCCGTATCCCGAATGAGTCCCCTGCCTTCTTCATCGGATTGGTCACCAAGTAGAAATTCAGGCGTAAGGGCCTAATAAAGGATTCGGTGGTAATCCAAAAAAAAGTTACGGATGGAAAGTTACGGATTCTTCGTGGGAATTGATGTGTCAAAGGAATGGATTGACGTTTCATGCCGCAATAACGGCGGTACGGAATACCTGGGACGGTTCGCCAATGACGATGCCGGATTCGGGAATATGTTAAGGGAGCTGGAACCGCTTACCGGGAAGGAAAAGGACGCGTGGCTTTTTTGTTTCGAGAATACCGGTTCCTATTCCAAACCCTTGGCGAAACGGCTTTTCCTGGATGGTTACCCGTACTTGGAGGAGAGCCCGCTGACCCTTTCGCGGCATTTAAGCCTCAAGCGGGGCAAGGACGACAAATCCGATAGTATCGCGATTTGCGATTATGCCTACCGTTACCGCGAGGAACTGACCCCTTCGGTACCCGAGGATGCCAATTGTGCTAGAATCAAGCATTTATTGGCGAGGAGGGCATTGCTCGTCAAGCAAAAAACCGCACTCATAAACACCCGTAAGGTAAAATGCGATGCCTTGACGGGTGAGGAGGGGGCATCCCTCAAAAAAATGAATGAGGGACTGCTTAAGCTTTATCGTGAGGGAATCCGTGAAACGGATCGGATGATAGCCGGGATCATCAAGGAGGATGAAACCCTTAAGGAAAACGAGCGGCTCATCCGGACGGTCAAGGGAGTTGGCCCGGTTACCGCCGCGTACATGATTGCGTTCACCGGAAACTTTAAGCGTTTCGGCATGAACACGAGGAAATTCGCCTGCTATTGCGGTATTGCCCCCTTCCCTAACCGTTCGGGCAAGTACAAGGGAAAGGATAGGGTAAGCAAAAGGGGGAACCAAACCATCAAGGCCATCCTTTCCAACGCGGTGGTATCCGCCGTTTCCCATGATGCGCAATTAAGGATGTATTACGAAAGGATGAAGGGGAGGGGAAAACCCGCCGGCTCCATTTATAATGCAATAAAAAATAAATTGGTGGCAAGAATTTTTGCCGTTGTAAAACGACAAACGGAATTCGTCGATGTTTTTGCTTATAAATAGAAAAAAACATCATCCGAAACTTGCGGAAACGTAGAAATTCGGGATAGCTATGGGCGAAAAAATAGCTGAAGTATAACGGGAAAAGAGTCCTAA
>JAHDDF010000713.1 GCA_020629475.1 Saprospiraceae bacterium | reverse complement strand
TATTTTAGAAGGGCACCTAGTTGAAAATCCAGCAACAGATTTGCCTAATTGAGCCCCTAGTTAAGACGAATAAAAATATTATTTCAAAGGAATTTTAAATCGGCTTTCTGTTTAATTTTGCTTCCTAAATTGAAACCTTAATGTCTAAAGTACTCATTATCGGGGCGGGCGGCGTAGGACGCGTAACCGCCGTAAAATGTGCCCAACATCCGGAAGTGTTTTCCGATATCATGTTGGCTTCCAGAACCGTTTCCAAATGCGATGATATCGCGGCGGACGTAAAACGTAAAACGGGCAGGGACATTCGTACCGCTCAAGTAGATGCGGAAAACGTACCTCAGTTGGTGGAACTTATACGTTCTTTCGGACCTGAATTGGTGATTCATGTGGCTTTACCTTACCAAGACCTTACCATCATGGATGCTTGCTTGGAAACGGGTGTTCATTACTTGGATACGGCAAACTACGAACCCAAGGAGGAAGCAAAATTTGAATACTCTTGGCAATGGGCATACCAAGATCGCTTCAAGGAGGCAGGTATTACCGCCATCTTGGGTTGTGGTTTTGACCCGGGTGTTACTTCCATCTTTACGGCACGTGCCGCCAAACACCATTTTGATGAAATCCATTACTTGGATATCGTGGACTGTAACGGTGGTGATCACGGTAAGGCATTCGCTACCAACTTTAATCCGGAAATCAACATCCGCGAGATTACCCAAAACGGGAAATACTGGGAAAACGGCGAATGGGTGGAAACCAAACCTTTTGAATTCCGCAAGGAGCTTAATTATCCCGGAATCGGTTCCCGTTCTTCCTACCTTTTATACCATGAGGAATTAGAATCATTGGTAAAGAATTTCCCGACCATCAAACGTGCCCGTTTTTGGATGACTTTTGGTGACGAGTATCTAACACACCTTCGCGTTATCCAAAATATCGGGATGGCTTCCATTGAACCGGTCATGTATCAAGGAATGGAGATTGTTCCCCTGAATTTCCTCAAAGCCGTTCTTCCGGATCCGGGGTCCCTTGGTGATAATTATTCCGGTGAAACTTCCATCGGTTGCCGCATTCGTGGTATCAAGGACGGTAAGGAAAAAACCTACTACATCTGGAACAATTGCAGCCACCAAGCTGCTTTTGATGAAACGGGTGCACAAGGGGTTTCCTATACAACGGGTGTTCCTGCCATGACGGGCGCCATGATGCTCCTTCAAGGAAAATGGGGCGGTGCCGGTGTTTTCAACGTAGAGGAATTTAATCCTGATCCGTTCCTGGATGTCCTTGGAAAACACGGTTTGGAATGGCATGAATTGACCGGGGTGGATTTGGAGTTGTAGGTTTTAATGACGAATGACGAATGACGAATGACGAATGACGAATGACGAATTCCTTGGGAATTCTTCTCTTTGACAGTCGAT
>JAHDDF010000712.1 GCA_020629475.1 Saprospiraceae bacterium | reverse complement strand
GGTAACGGATTGGAACAATGACCTCTTCACTGAATTCGGTGTGGAAGGAACACCCGGTTCAGTTCCGGGATTGTACAACGGTAATATTTCCTTGATGCTAACGGACATTAAGGTATTTGATGAATCCCTTCAGGGAATGTCGTATACCTATGATCAATTGCATCGTATCAAATCCGCCAAGAGCCACCATTGGCAGGAGGACGGAAGCGATACCTGGAACCACAATAGCCGCTATGAATCCAATTACACCTACGATAGGAACGGGAACATCCTGAACCTTCAAAGGAAGTACTTGGGCGTGATGATGGATGACATGAATTACCTCTATTCCCGCGCCAACGGTAAACTAGCCATGAACCGCTTGCACCACGTAAGGGATAACGGCTTGAATACGCTTCCGCCGGACGTAGGTGATTTTAAAACCCATGATACCGCCGTTTGGGACGGCAATGACCAAGACAACCAAGCCTTGGGCAACACCGACCAGTTCAATTATGAATACGATGGCATTGGTAACCTAATCCGTGACGATAAGGAATTCATCAAGGAAATCAAGTGGACCATTCAAGGAAAGGTGTCCGAGGTATTGTATACCGATGAAGGACATGCCGCCGGAAGGAGTGATATCCGCTACGGATATGACGCTATGGGGAACCGCCTATCCAAGCATTTGGATGATGAGGATCAAACCACGGACTATTATATCCGTGATGCCTCCGGTAATTTGATGAGTTTGTACCGTGTAACCAAGGCACCCTCCAATCCTTTTGATACGGAAACGAATATTTATTGGGTATTCCAAAAGGAAATCCCGGTTTACGGAAGCAGCCGTTTGGGGATGTACAGGGCCAACAAACGCTTAGGAAGCGTAATCCTAAACCGCAGCGGAAGATACGCGGCAAATGATTACTTGGGCGATTTAGTACTGCGTGAGGTATTGTATGATTCCCCCGCTACCCCGGAAAATGCCCAAGAGGAACACAAGGGCGAGTACTTGGCGCTAATCAACTTAGGCACCAAGACCCTTCCCTTGGAAGGCATCAAACTTAGCGATAAGGCATCCGGAACGGAAATGTCCTTTGCCCCCGGTACTGAAATACTACCCGGTGAAGAAATGCTAGTAGCCTACGGCACTCCTGCCGACAAAACCGACATCATCCGCCTAGATGGGCTCAGTCTCCCGACAAACGATGGGCTCAGTCTCCCGACTGAGTCCACAACACCCTCGACTGAGTCCACAACAAAATGGCACTTCCAAACCACCCTCACCCTCCCAGACAACAGCCCAAGCACTGTCCTTCTCTCCTGGTACGATACCCAAAACCCCGGAAAGGAAATGGTATTGGACCAAATGGAATACGGGACCGAGGACACGGAAGCGGAAAACGCCTACTTCGATACCGGCATTTACGATAGCGAAGCCCA
>JAHDDF010000711.1 GCA_020629475.1 Saprospiraceae bacterium | reverse complement strand
AGTATTGCCATTATGTTGATAACAAAATGTGAATGATTGTGAATGGGTCTTGATTTAGGGTGTTCAATCTGCGGTTAAATTAGCAAGACGTTATTTATAAAAAGAAGTACCTGCAAATGTTGTAATTTTGAATTAGTAGAAACAAAATACATCAATGCAGGCACGACTCAAAGATAGGTTGAAAAATTGGAAACTGAAATCTTTTTCCCAAACGAGGGAAAAGAAAAATATCCGCTCCCGCATATGTCGGTTGGAACAGCAGGTATCGGAATTGAAATCGAAATTATCGGAATATGAGTTCCGCCTGTCTCCTCGGAAAATCCCCCGGCATAGTTACCCGGGTCAGATAGTTGCTTTGGCGGTTTTCATAGTCGTTGTTGCGAACGGTTCATTGCGTTGTGCTGCAAAGACGGTCGGTTTCTTTTCCATGCTGATGGATTGGGACTATGCCGAACCCAGCCATGTGACAATCCGTAACTGGGTACTCCGTTGCGGATTCCATTGTTTGGAAGGCTCCAAAAAAACGGGGGATTATGTCGGAGTGGTGGATGAGAGCATAGAGATCGGAGGGGAGAAACTGCTTTTGCTGCTTGGCATGAAACAGGAGGCGGACAGGGATATTTGTGTTCCCTTGGGAATGCGGGATGTGGAGGTTCTGGGCATCGAGGTGCAGACGAGTTGGAACGGCGATGATGTTTCAGAGTTCGTCGGACGTCGGACGGACCATCATTCGGAACTGTGCTTGGACTATGTAATCAGTGATGGTGGAACGGCACTGCTATCCGCCCTGGGGAAGTTGGGGATACGGGGAGTGAGGGATTGCGGTCACATACTGATGAATGTAGCCAAAAAGCTGTTTTCAAAGGATTCGGAACTGTCGGAGTTCTGTGCGGTGGTCGGAAAACTGAGGCAAAGGCTATACCTTACGGAAATGGCATATCTGCTACCTCCGACCCTCAGGGACAAAGACCGCTTCCTACGTGTATTCGTATTGACGGACTGGTATCGTAGGATTATGGACCACTGGGACGGACTTCCGGAGGAAGCACGGGAAAAATTGGATTTCCTTTATCAGGCTACGGGACTGATGGAGCGGTTGGAACAGGTCAGGGATCTTATTTCGATTACTTCACGGCTGCTCAAATCCGCAGGTATCAGCAGGCAGAGCATCGAATTATGGGAAAAACGCATCGGGGAATATGCACGGGGCAACAACCTGACTCCGGATGCAATGTCGCTCATAACATCGGTGAGGAAATATTTCACAAGCCATTCGGAAATGGTCTCGGAACATGGAAGACTGTTATGTTCTTCGGATATTATCGAAAGCATTTTTGGCAAATATAAAAACAAGGGTGGGATGAAGGTCATTAGTGCGGATGTCCTTGCCATTCCATTATATGGTCAGAAAATCAATCTTGGGTTTG
>JAHDDF010000177.1:6831-8850 GCA_020629475.1 Saprospiraceae bacterium | reverse complement strand
TATTTTACCGCCAGCTCCTTATGCCGTTCCAATCCGCATTTCAGGAAGTTCTTGAAATCTGAGGATTCTTGGATAAGACCACCAACCGGTGCATTGAGGATAACGGAGCCACCATCTTGTGGTGTAGTAAGTACGTATAAAGGCTGGGCATTAGAACCCATATGTACGATTTGGAAATCCGCCCACTTGTGTCCTACCGTACGACGGCGTCTACCATCGAAGGAGGATTTATAGACTTCATCCAATTTCTTGGAATCATCCACATAGAGGGAAACCACTACGTAATCGTTTTTCAACATTTTCAGTATTTCCTCCTGTGGCCAAACGGATTCCTCGTTTTTACGGCAGTTCTCGCAGGAGTGCCCCGTAAAATCAATGAACAATGGCTTGCCTGTGGATTCCGCCACTTGCTTGGCTTGGTAGTAATCCTTGTAGCAATCAATTCCGTGCGGGCAATCCGTGGGTTTGATATATGAGTGTCCCGCAGGAGGAGCTAGACCGGAAATCAACCAAGTAGGCTTGAAGAAGCCTTCGTCCGTGGTTTGGAAGCCCATTAGGTTGTATCCGGCTAAAGCGAGGCAAGCTAAACCAAGCACGATTCTACCGATTCCTAGTTTATCGAGTTTTGCGGTATGGGGGAAGCGTAGCCAGTTGAACCAATACATTGCCCACAATAGTGCGATAAGCACCCAAAGCCCTACGAATGCCTCGTAAGGAAGCACCTTGAAACCAAGGGTGTGGGTCATTAGCAAGGAGAATACCGCCAAGAATTTCAAGGCAAGCGCTAGCTCGACAAAACCGATGGACACCTTCAAGTCATCCATCCAACCGCCGGATTGCGGAAGGGAATTCAACAGGGCGGGGAAAGCCGCGAAGAAAGCGAATGGTAATGCCAATGCTACCGAGAATCCCAGCATCCCGATTACGGGTTCAATGGCAAAGCCGGCATCGGGTCCGGTATTGGAGACCGTATCTACCAGAAGTACCCCGATGAGCGGTCCGGTACAAGAGAAAGAAACTACGGCAAGTGTTGCCGCCATTCCTATGATTCCGAGTAAGCCGCCCTTATCGGCGAGTTGATCGGATTTGGAAGCCCAGGATTCGGGCAGTTGTATTTCAAAATATCCGAAGAAGGAAAAGGCGAATACGATAAGGAGTACTGCCAGAGCTAGGTTAAACCAAGCATTAGAGGCGAGGGCATTGAGTGCGCCCGGCCCCCAAATAGCCGTAACCAAGGTTCCCATTCCGGTATATAGTACGATAATTGCTAAACCGTAGATCATAGCGTTCATGAAACCCTTGGAACTACTCTTATCCCCTTTCAAGAAGTAGGATACGGTAAGCGGGATCATGGGGAATACACAAGGGGTCAAAAGTGCCAACAAACCACCAATGAAACCTTTTATGAAAGTTGATAGGTAACTGCGGGATTCATCCTCTACTTCCGTAACGCCGCAAGCATCAGCAAATTTGTCTTTTTGGAATTTTTCCTCAACGGGTGTGTCTTGTCCGGCATGGACCCAACCCGCGCCGGGTGTTACTCCCCCGGTATCCGACCTTCCGTTCGCTTCCTCAAAATTGAAGAAACCATCGGAGTCCTTATTTAAGTCAAAGGCGAAATCGATTTGATCAGGAGGGAGACACTTCTCGGCATCACAAGCCATGGATTCCACGAATCCCTTGAAAGGAACCGAAGGATCATCCGTTTTTACTTTTTGTACGAAGGAAACCTCCTTCTTGTACTTGATAACGTTCATGTCGAAGATGGCATCATGCCCTTCCACTTTGTTATCGGATATCTCTTCTATTTTACCAACGGCTTTATAGTTCTCTGCCACGTTCTCGTCCAAAACGAATTCAGTACGAACGGGACCGTCATCACTTTCCAAGTATTGGGAATAGATATTCCATCCTTCCTCAATCACTGCTTTGTAGGTGATTTCATATTCTCCCTCCCCTATTTTCTTGTGGGAAGCAAACCAAGTAACGGGGTCAAGGATTCCGGAATTAGGATTCGTT